>NZ_JBEZLR010000060.1:0-61912 GCF_040652275.1 Streptomyces sp. NPDC048275 | reverse complement strand
TCCGCCTTGCAGCTCGACGCACCAGACCCCGCTCACCTGCGCCGACAAGGCACCACTGCTTCCCTCCGACTTGATCCGCCGGACAGGCCCTAGTGTCCTGAGTCGTAGATTCGTCGTTGGTCTGGCATGAGTCGTCCTGGACCGAAGATCCCGCCGGTGGTGCTGTCTGATGCCGAGCGGGCGATGTTGCAGTCGTGGGTGCGTCGTCGTTCGAGTGCCCAGTCGTTGGCGTTGCGGTCGCGGATCGTGCTGGAGAGCGCGGACGGGCATGCGATCGCGGAGGTAGCCCGGCGGCTGGGCATCACCACGGACACGGTTCGTGTCTGGCGTCGGCGCTTCCTGGAACGTCGGCTGGACGGTCTGTGTGACGAGCCGCGGCCCGGTGTGCCACGAAGGATCACCGACGCCGACGTCGAGCGGGTCATCGTCAAAACGCTGGAAGAGACGCCGAAGGACGCCACTCACTGGTCGACCAGGTCGATGGCCGCGGCGACCGGGATGTCGCAGTCGGCGATCTCACGGATCTGGCGGGCCTTCGCGCTCCAGCCGCACCGGGCCGAGACCTTCAAGCTGTCCAGGGACCCGCTGTTCATCGACAAGGTCCGTGACGTGGTCGGTCTGTATCTCGATCCGCCGGAGCGGGCCCTGGTCCTGTGTGTGGACGAGAAGTCGCAGATCCAGGCCCTGGACCGCTCCCAGCCGGTACTGCCGATGATGCCGGGGGTCCCCGAGCGCCGCAGCCACGACTACGTGCGCGCGGGCACCACCACCCTCTTCGCCGCTCTGGACACCGCAACCGGCAAGGTCATCGGCTCACTCCACCGCCGCCACCGTGCGGTGGAGTTCAGAAAGTTCCTGGCCAAGCTCGACAAGGAGGTGCCGGGCGATCTGGAGGTCCACCTGATCCTGGACAACTACGTCACCCACAAGGTCCCCGCGGTCAAGAAGTGGCTGGCCGCGCATCCGCGCTTCCACCTGCACTTCACCCCGACCGGTTCGTCGTGGCTCAACCTGGTGGAGCGGTGGTTCGCCGAACTCACCACGAAGAAACTCCGCCGTGGCGTCCACCGCTCCGTCCATGCCCTCGAGCGCGACATCCGGGCCTGGCTCGCCGACTGGAACGACCACCCACGACCGTTCGTCTGGACAAAAACCGCCGACGAGATCCTCGACAAGGTCGCCGCCTACTGCCGACGAATCTCCGACTCAGGACACTAGCTGTTCGGGGGTGGCGGGGGGCGGGCGTAGGTCTGTCCGTTGCGGGCGCGAGCGAGGGCGCTCTCCGACCAGTCCACCGCATCGACCGTGTAGCCCATCGACGCGAGGTGCACGGCCAGCTCCCCGTCTCCGCAGCCGATGTCCAGGGCGTGGCCGTCCTCGGTGGGGGCGGGCACGTGCTCGGCCAGCAGCGTCTGCTCGGTCTCCCCGAGCTGCTGGAAGCCCTGCCCTCCGGCGTCCCATTCCTTGTGCTCTGTGTAGGCCAACGGGTGTCTCCTTCATGTGGGTAGGTGGCGGGAGAAGTCAGGAACGGGCGAGCTGGTGGAGGCGGGCCAGGGTGCGGTGTCCGCGCTCGACGAGTTCGGGGTCGTGGTGGGTCATGCCGAACTGGATGCCGGAGAGCGCATCGAGGCCGGCTTCGCAGGCCCACAGTTCCTCCTCGTCCGCGGTGAGGGCGCGGCCGTAGCCGTTCAGGAAGGCTGCCCGCAGGTCGGGGCGGCCGTGCCACTGGTCACTGAGGCGGACCAGGTCCCGCACCGCGGGCGCGTACTCGGCGCGCTCGAAGTCGAACAGTCCGAGCGCGTCGTCGTCGGCGAGCAGCACGTTCCGCGGCTGCAGATCACCCAGGGTCGGGACCTCGACGATGGGAGCGAGCGCCGGGTGCCGGGCTGCGAGGGCGCGCAGCAGTTCCTCGTCCCCGTCGCTCAGGTGCGGACGTGCGACGGCCAGGTGTCGTTCCAACTTCCCGGCGGGTGAGGGCCGGTCGGTGGGGGGCTTGCGGGGCGGGGCACTGTGGTGGAACGCGGCGGCCAGCTCGCCGAGCCCGCGGTGCACGCGCACCTCCCTCGAGCGGTCCAGGACGGCGCCATGCAGGCTGCGGCCCGGCAACGCGGTCACCACGATCACCCGCAGCGACGCCTCGGCGGCCACCAGTCGCGGCGCGTGCGCACCCAATGCGTGCGTCCACGAGCGGTAGGCGTTCACCTCCCGTCCGTGGAAGCGGTCGCTCTGGTGGAGCTTCACATACCAGATGCCCCCAGACCGGCCGCCGGCCCGCCACACGCGGCTGTTCTCGCGGGCCCACGACGCATCCGCCCAGTCGGCGATCCGCCCCACCGCCTGCTCGGCGAAGTCGCGCACCGCCTCCTGTGGCGCCTGCGCGTTGTTGGCAAGGGGCGCGTCGGTGACGATGTGCACCCGGTCGACGGCCGGATCGTAAGCGATCGGATCGCCAGGCTGCTGGAAGTGCACGGCCAAGCGTGCGCCGGTGCGGTAGGCGTCGAGGCCGGCCCGGCAGTAGGCCACCATGGGCTCCGGCAGCGACTCCCACCCGAACCAGTCCAGCGCGTCGCACCGGTGCGGCTCGGTGATCTCCGGCTCGCCCTGCCAGTCCAGGACGATCAGGAACACCCCGGCGCGGGCGCCGCCTGCCGGGGCGCGGTGATGGACGGTGAGCGCCGCACGGACATCCGCCCGGCCGGCCACGACACCGGTCTCCTCCCGTAGTTCCCTCAGTCCGCCGTCGACGACGTCCTCGTGCGGTCCGTCCAGATGCCCCGACGGCAGATGCCACATCCCGGCCGCATACACGGGCCCGGCCCGCCGGGTCAGCAGCACCTGCTGGCCCTCGGGGCTGTCGCGCAGCAGGATCAGGTGCACGTCGACCGGGGTCGTGTACCGCCCTCCGGTGGCCTGCCCGCTCAAGCTGTGCCTCCTGGGCGGCGTGCCAGCAGCACCGTGAAGTCGACCTGCTCGGTCAACTGTCCGCTGTCATCGGCGTGTCCTTCGAGCAGGTTCAGTGCCTCCGCTTCGAACTCGGCGTGCCGCTCGGCGAACAGGTCGGGGCGGGCGAACGAGGTGGTGCGCAGATAGCCGATCACCTGCTGCGGCGTCCAGGCCCGGGGGAAGGTGAAGAGGTGCTGGCTGACGTCGCTGAAGGGGGAGGCGGCGAGGTCGTCCTCGTAACGGCGGTTTGGCTCCGTGTAGGTGCCGCGGCTGCCGGCACGGCGGCCAGGCCCGAGATAGGACTGGATCAAGCCCTTCAACGCGCCTGTCCAGTCGGCTTCGTGGGTCCACAGGCTGCCGTCGCCCATGAGTGCGAGTGTCGCGTGCGGGGCTGCGACCCGGTCGGCCATCGCCAGGACGGTGGGACGGTTCATCCAGTGGAAGGCCCGGCAACAGGTTATCAAGTCGACCCGGTAGTCAGCCCGTTGAGGGTCGAAGCGGTCGGCCGGGACTTCGTGGCAGGACAGGGTGCGGTTCCCCATCAGAGGGTGCAGGATGACGACGGCTTCACGGAGCATGGCCCGGCTCGGGTCGACCAGATCCACGTGAGTGATACGGGGAAGCGCTGGGACGAGAGCCGCGGCAACTTGCCCGGTGCCCGCTCCGAGGTCGAGCAGCGTCACGTCCGGCACGCCCGTCATGGCGTCGGCGAGTAGCCACGCGACCTGCTCGGGCACGCCTGGCCGGAAGCGGGCGTACGCGTCGGCCGCCGCGCCGAACAGCAGGTCCCCGTCATCCGGAGTCGGGGTGGGTAGGTGTTCGGCGGGTGGGTTCACCGCGGGTCCCCTTTCACCGGGCGCTCGTCGCGGAGCGTCCAGCGCAGCTCGTTACGGCCGGATCCGGCGACGGCCCACTGCTTTTCGTCCGCAGAGGGCGGCGTGCGGTGGGCGTATGGGGTGAAGTGCGCGGGGGTGTGGTCGATGGGCAGGTCGGGGCGCCAGGCGGTGAGGATCTGGGCGCTGCACACGAACAGACCGTCGGGCAGTCGGTCCAGAGGGCACCAGGCCCAGTCGCCGACGCTCTCGTCCGGCTGCGTGGCCGGCCGGCCCTGCCAGGCGCTGACGATGGCGCCGACGGTGACCCGCACGACGCCCTCGACGTGGTCGACGAGCGTGCCCAGGAGGGTGACGTCGTCGGTCCGGGCGATCAGACCGGTCTCCTCGGCCAGTTCACGGATCACGGTCTCTTCGAGAGACTCCCCGGCCTCTACGGATCCTCCGGGCAATTCGAGGGTGGCGCGACGGTGACGGCCCAGGAGCACGCCCTGGTCGCTGAGAACGATCGCGCCGACACCGATGGCCGCATGCGGCGCGGGTGGCTGCGTCGTGCGGGGGCGGCTGGAGATGCGCGCGGGCCGGCCGGGGAGGCGGCGGGCCCGGATGAGCTGCTGCACGACGGGGACGTTCTCCTCGGGGTGCCGCAGGAGGTCGATGGACTCGACTCGGAAGCCGTGCTCGGTGAGCAGGTCCTCCCACAGCTGGGGTGCCAGGACCCACATCTGGGTGGGCAGCGGCGGGTCGTCCCTGAGCAGGATCAGCTGCTCACGCGGTGCGACCGTCGTGGAAGGGCCGCGGTCGTGTAGGTCGGTGTGGAGGAGTGAGAGGACCAGCAGTGCGCCGGGGCGCAGGCCGTCGCGCAGAGCGGGCAGAGCGCGGTGCGGGTCGGCGAAGGCCATGGTGCCGATGGCGTACGCGGCGTCGAAGGGTTCGGCGGTGCGGAGGTAGTCGACCACGTCGCCCAGCACGAACTGCACACCGGGAACGCCCGCGTGGGTGCCGAGGGCGCGTTGGTGCTGGGTGGGCGACAGCTCGATCGCAGTCATGTGCGCGCCGTGGGCCTGGGCCAGGTGGACGGCGTGGTGGCCGGCCCCGGAGCCGATATCCAGGACGCGTTGGCCGGTGATGTCACCGAGGATCTCGGCCCCCGGACCGACGCCGTCCCACGGGGTCCAGTTCAGCTGCTGCGGAACGGGCGGCATGAAAGCACGGTTCAGCTGGCGTTGGCCGTAGACGGTCCAGGCATCGGCGTTGAGGTCCTCAACGGACACAGGAACTCCCATAGGTGTGAGGCGGGTTGGCTGCTGGTGTTGTGCGGTCAGGGCCCGGTTACGTGGTATTGCGGGCCTTGGCCGCGGCGCGCACGCTCGATGGCATCCAGGCGGGCGAAGGGCACCTCGCCCATCAGCCGCCGCCACTCGTCGAGATCGTGGATGGCCCACATGTCGTGCTCGGCCGGGTCGAGACGGATCTGGCGCAGTTGCTGGGAGTTGAGCCGGCCGCCGTCGAAGATGAATCCGATCTTGCCCAGTGGCCGGCCGGGTCCGGGGTGGAGGTAGTGCGTCAACAGCAAACGAGGTGTGCCCTGGCCGAGTTCGAGTCCGGTCTCCTCGGTCGCTTCGCGGCGGGCGGTCTCCAGCGGGTCTTCCCCGGCGTCGGTGTTGCCTCCGGGGAACTGCCACAGCCGGTTGCCGTAGACCGAGCGCAGCTGGACGGGCCGATCGTCCTCGTCGCGGACGTACAGGCAGCCGTACGCCGTATGGTGGGGCACCGTCTGCGCATACTCCGCAGGCGTCATGGGCAGGGGGTGGCCGGGCCGCCCGGGACGGTGGTCGAACTCGAACGCCAGGGGGCCAAGTGCCTCCTTGTCCGGCGGGTAGATGCGGCGCAGGTCGGCGAGCTGCTCCGCGGGTGCGGCGTCAGGATTGATGCGTGCCGGATCCTCCGCGTCAAGAAGCTCGTCGAATGAGGCGTACGAAGTGGCCCGCTTCACGATGATGTCGAGTTCCCGACCGCTGCCCTCTTCGTGGAAGACGATCGTGTCCCCGGCTTTGACGTCGGCCTTCTTGGGCGTGCCGACGCGTACCTCTGTCGTCTTGCGTCCCGACTCTACCTGGACGTAGTAGCGCTCCAGCAGGTTGAAGTGGTGCTGCCGTGACGCGGCGGTCGCGGCGGGGCCAGTGCTCCGGGTGTCGGCCGGGGTGTGCTGGGTGCTTTCGGTCGGGTGGCTGCCCTGTGGCGCGGCCTCATAGAGGTGCGGGCCACGCAGGACCACGAAGGCCAGGCCCTCGGCGTCGTGGCGTTCGGCGGTGGACCAGCCGGCCTGTAGCTGGAGCAGTTCTTCCTCGTCGAGCGCGATGCCGCGCCGCTCGGCCGGAGTGTCAGCAGCGAGCGGCGTGATGACCACGAGGGCGCCGCCCAGTCGCAGGCGATGGCCGAGGGCGCGCAGGGTCTGGTCGCGGGTGTTCAGGAACGGGTACACGAACCGGAGGGTGATCAAGTCGTAGCCGTCGGCGTGCAGCGGCGCACAGTCGTCGCCCTCAACGTCGAGACACAGCCACCGGATTGCCTCCCCGTGTCGGGTGGTGGCCTCGGCGAGGGCGGTTTCGGACCAGTCCACGGCGTCAACGGAGTAGCCGAGCGAGGACAGGTGGGCCGCGAGTTCACCGACCCCGCACCCGACGTCGAGGGCCCTGCCCTCAGCTGGTGCCGGCACCAGCGTGGCCAGCAGCGACCTTTCGTCGTTGCTGAGTTGGCGATAGCGGCGGCCGTCGGTGTAGCCGCGGTCCCATTCTCCCTGTGTGGTGAACATGTGCGGGGGACGTCCTTCCCGGAAGCGGTGGACTCAAGGAAGCAGCGCAGAGGGGCCTGGCCGAGGCCGGCGAAAGGGAGGCGGCCCGGCGTTTCCCAGCGCGCGGGGTGGCTGGCGTGAAGCCCAGCCCATCGCGGTGTAGGGCGTGCCGGGGGAGTTGGCCTCCAGAGCGGCTCGGGTGTAGTCCACGGTCGGATCGGGCAGTGCGGTCAGCGGCCACCAGCGCCACTCGGTACAGCGATCCGGTTCGAGGACGGTCGGCTCGCCGTTCCACCGGGACGCGGCGAAGAAAAGCTGGATGCGAGGAATCGGACTGCCAGGGTCGAGCAGGTCGAGGGTGTGCACGAGCGACAAGTCGCCCTCGGCGATGGTGAGTCCGATCTCCTCCTCTGTCTCCCGGATCATGCAGGCCATCGCGGACTCGTTCTGTTCGCGGTGTCCGGCCAGGAAGTGGTGCTCCAGGGGCGCGTAGGCGGAGTCGGGATGCCGCAGCCCGAGCAGGATCTCGCCGTCCCGTTCCAGATACAGGTGGACGCCGATGACCTTCGGGACCGTCTTCGTGCCGGTGTTGCGCATGCGCAGCACTGGCAACTGCCCGGCGGCACCGTCGCCTGTGCGCGGGCCGTCCTGGTGGTGGCGGATGACGGCCGTGGCCTTGGGGTCCATGGTCAGATACGGGATCTGCACGGGATCGGTCCAGCGCAGCATCATGCCCTCGGTGAGGGGTAGCAGCGCGGGGTCGCCGTTCCACGTCCCGGC
Source organism: Streptomyces sp. NPDC048275 (assembly GCF_040652275.1). Lineage (NCBI taxonomy): Bacteria > Bacillati > Actinomycetota > Actinomycetes > Kitasatosporales > Streptomycetaceae > Streptomyces > Streptomyces sp. NPDC048275. The sequence continues at coordinate 54,562 of NZ_JBEZLR010000060.1, read as the reverse complement.
GTACACCTGGATCCGGCTGATGAGCCGGTCGTCCGCGTGGGTGTTCTCGATGACGGCGAGCGGGACGAGGCCGGGGATGTGCAGCCCGGCCTCTTCCAGCAGTTCGCGGGCGATCGTGTCGTCGAGACTCTCGCCGGGTTCGGGATGGACGCTGGGCAGGGACCACAGTCCGGCGCTGCAGTTCTTGTTGGCGTCCCGCAGGTGCAGCGTGCGGTCACGGAATCCTCCATCTGTACAACGGGCGAGGGGTGTGGCCGCCGCGCCCCGGGGACGGGGCGCGGCAAGTGGTTTGGTCAGCGGTCGGTGGACAGGGCCAGGAGTTCGGCGAACAGGCCGCCGCCGTGAGCGAGTTCGTCGTACGTTCCGTGTTCGGCGATCCGGCCGTGTTCCATCACGATGATCCGGTCGGCGATCTTGGTGTTGACCAGCTGGTGGGTCACTACGATCGTGATCCGGCCTGCCGCGATGGTCTTGATCTCTTCGAGGATGGCGTGCTCGCCGCGGGCGTCCATCTGGCTGGTCGGCTCGTCCAGGATCAGCAGGCTTGATCTGCGGTACAGGGCCCGCGCGCACGCCAGACGCTGCCACTGCCCGCCGGACAGTTCCGTCCCGCCCCACAGCTCCCGGGCCAGCAGCGTATCGAGACCGTCGGGCAGCTCCTCGACAGCCTCGCGTAGCCCGACCTCCTCCAGAGCCCGCCACACCAGGTCATCGCCCAGTTCGCGGGGCTGGCCGAGGGTGACGTTGTCGCGGACGGACAGCGGCCACTGCGCGAAGTTCTGCGGCACCAGCCCGGACAGGTCCCACAGGCTGTCGGGGTCGAGGTCGGCGACGTCGCGTCCGTTCCAGGAGACGCTGCCCTTGTCGGCCAGGAAGATGGCGGCGAGCAGCCGGGTGAGAGTGGACTTCCCGGAGCCGTTCTCGCCGACCACGGCGAGGATCTCGCCGCTGCGCACCGCCAGCGACACCCCTGCCACTGCCGGGGTGTCCTTGCCTGGATACCGGTAGACGACCTCGTCGAGGCGGATCTCCTCCACCGGCCGGCTCGGCGTGAACTCGCCGCGGTTGGGGGCGCGTTCAGCGGCGTAGTCGAGGAAACCGCCCATGTCCGCGAGGTAGAGGGAGGTGTGGAACATGGCTGCGCCGTAGATGACGAGCTGGTTGAGGGCGGCGAGCGCGGTCTGCACGGCGACGACCGCGGTCGCGGCGATCGACGGCTCGATCCGTCCGCTCCCCGCCAGCCAGGCCAGCGCCGCCCAGGTGGCGACGAGGAAGATGCCGCCGATCGACGAACTGACCAGCACGATCCGCAGCATCCGGGGGGCAGCGGCGAGTGTGCGCGCGTCGATCCGCTCGGAGATCGACCGGTACCAGAACACCAGATACGAGGTCATGCCGTTGGCGCGGATCTCGTCGGTGAACTTCACGCTGGTCGCCCAGCCGCGCAGGTTCTGCCGGACGTTGCGGTCGCCCACGTTGGCGTAGTGGGTCTCGTAGTTGACGCGGGCGTGCAGGACGGCGCCCACGCCGGCGGGGACGACGGCGAGCAGCAACAGCGGCAGCAGCAGTGGGTGCAGCACCGACAGCACCCCGCTCGCGCTGACCATACGCACGACGGCGGCGGTGAACCGGGTGGCGTCCTGCACCATCACGTGGCTGCGGACCACCCCCATCTCCGCCGCCTCCTGCCGGTCCGCGCAGCCGTCCTCCGCCCGCGCGGCGGCCTCCATCCGGCACACCGCCGCCACCAGGGCGCAGTCGGACTCGGTCGTCAGCCGCGGGGTGATCCGGCCGTCCGCGTACGAGGACAGCGCGGTCGCCACCCGCCCCACCGCCGACGCGCAGGCGATGACCAGCAGGGCTGGCAGCGCCTGGTGGAGCCGGTCGGCCACCTTGCCGTCGGCCAGGATCCAGTGCATCGCGCGGGAGGTGGCGGTGAGCAGAACGGCGGCACTGACGCCGATGGCCAGCTGGCAGCCCGCCAGCAGCTGCACTGCCCGCCAGTCGATCGCCCACGCCATCCGCGCGGTCTGCGCCAGCACCGACGGAAGCCGTCGGCACATCTTCGCAAACGACGCATCGGTCAGAGGATTCTTGGCGTACCGGCCGCCGTAGCGCAGCTCGGCAGGCGGCGGAGGCGGCAACCGGCGCGGTGCCGCTGCGTCAGGCGCCTGGGATGTGGGCTCGGCGCTCACCGGCCACCTCCCCTCGCCCTGTCCCTAAAACGGAAAGCAAACACAAACGGCCATGGGGCCGTCGGGGATCATTCGGAGCAGCCTGAACTACGGGCAACTGGGCACCTCCAGCACCGACTTGGGAGGATGGTTGATGATGACCGGAACAACGACGCGACGTCCGGCTTCGAACGCACGTGTTTGAGTCGTATCCCCAGCCGCCCAATCTCGCGGCACGCAAGCCACTGGCCGTTGATTCAGGCGGGCCTACCAGACGGTAGCGGTGGCCGAAACGCCGACAACCGATACGGATGCGGCCGATGAGGCGGGTGGGATGACGGCACGTTCGGGACGCGGTCGAGCTCGGAGCGGCTTGATCAGCGCGACCGGGCGGCGGGTTAGGCACCGGTGAACCCGCGTCGGAGGTCTTGGCCTGTGTGGTGTTTGGCGGAGGCTGCCCGCCTGCGTCGAGGCGCGATGCCGTGCGCTCGCTCCAGCCAGCGCAGCAGCTCCTGCAACTGGCTGACCAGCACCAGCAGGTGTTCGTACGCCAGGTCTGCCCGCGGCCGGCAGCTAGCCCGGTGCGCGGCCCGTTCGATCAGCTCGTGGAGTTCGGAACGCTCCCTCTCACCGAGCCGGGCGGCGAGAGCCCGGGCGTGCAGGATCAGGGTGGGGGCGAGCGCCTCCACTGTGGTGAGCGTGTCGGCGACGGCACGTGGGGCGGAGACGATGCCCCGGTTTGCGATGCTGTCCAGCTCCCGCCGCGCATCAATCAACGAAGCGGACACATCCGTGTCTGCCGTACGCGTAGCGGGAGTTGTGCTTGTCATGGAGGTGCTCCGTGTCGGTTTGGTAGGGGGTAGGGGACGGAAGGCCGTTGCGAGTGACCTTTTCCACGGCCTGCCGCGCTGTCTGCAGGCCCCGCACGACGCGTGAGGCTTGGACCGGGTGGCAGGGTCGTGGAGGTAGGCCGTCGGGGCCTTTCTCGGCGGGTTGTCGTGCTTCAGGGCGGGGAGTGGGCGCCTGGGGCTAGGTGGCTGTGCTGGTGGGGAGGAAGAGCGAGGTTTTGGCGGCGAGTCGTTCGGACCACTGGATGGGAGGGGCGCCGAGCTCGGTTTCGGCCAGGCGTTGGCGCTGTACCTCACCGGTTCCGGCGGGCGAGTAGGTGTGCTGGACGTCCCGCCACAGCCGCTGGAGGGGGTAGTCCGTTCGCAGGGCGTGGGCGCCGTGCAGTTCCATGGCGTCCTGGCCGGATTCGGCGGCCCACTTGTGGTTGAGGTACTTGGAGTTGATGAGCTTGTCGTCGCAGCTCTGGCCGTGGTCGAGCATGTGCACGGCCCGATGGGCGAGCTCGCGGCAAGCCATCAGCCGGGACTTCATGGCGCCGACCCGGTCGCGGAGGACGGCAAGGTCGGCGAGGGTGCCGTTGTAGCGGCGGCGTCCTTCAAGGAAGCTGGCGGTGCATTCCATGATCGCTTCGTGGATGCCGAGGGACACCGCGGCGAGGTTGGGCCGGCCGTAGAGGATGCTGCTGCTGTAGGCGATGTCCTTGCCGTCGCCTACGTTGCCGATCACGTTGGCCTCGGGTATTCGTACTCCGTCGAAGGTGAGCCGGCCGAAGCTGAAGCCGTGCAGGCCGAGGGCGGGTCTGTGGGGTTCGACGGTAAGTCCCTTGCGGTCGTGTTCGACGAGGAAGGCGGTCAGGGCGCGGGAGCCGGCGGTGTCGGCGGAGGCGGTGCGGGCGACGACGCAGTGGACGTGGGCGATGTGGCTGTTGCCGATGTGGACCTTGCTGCCGTCGATGATCCAGTCGTTGCCGTCGCTGCGGGCGGTGGTCTCCATGCCGAGCACGTGGCTGCCGGTCTCTTCTTCGGTCACCGCGATCGACAGCAGCGTGTCGCCGGAGGCGACCTGGGGCAGCAGCAGGGCCTTCTGCTCGTCGCTTCCGAAGTGGATGATCATCGATACGGGCAGCTGGCTCGCCTGCAGAATGGCGCCGGCCGCGCCCGAGGACCGCGCCATGCTCTGGACCATGAGGGTCTTGGCGAGATGCCCCGCGTGCATGCCGCCGTACTCCCGGGAGATCGTGGCGCCGAACCATCCCTGCTCGGCCATGAGCAGGGCCAGGTCGCGTTCCACGGCGTGAGGGGAGGACTCCATGCGCTGGACTCGAGGGGTGACTTCCGCGGCGGCGAACTCGTCGAAGTGCCGGATCAGAGCTTCGTAGTCGGGCGTGAGATCCGGAGTCGTGGACGACGTCGTGGGCATCGTTGTCTCCCCCTCGGGGTGGTGGTCGCGGGTGGTGCGGCCGGGCGCGCGGGTGCTGCTACGAGCTGGTACGCCGGTAGAACTCGGTCATGAAGAGGTCGCGATAGTGGTCGATGAGCGTCCACAGCGGGCGACCTTCCGAGCGGTCACGCGGCTCGGTGCCGACCACGCAGACCGTGCCCCAGACATGGTTCGTGCGTTCGTCGATGAGAGGGGCTCCTCCATACACGCGGACCCCGATCTCGTCGACGACCGGGTTGCCGGCGAAGTCGTCGAAGTCGAGAACGTCGGTCAGTACCAGCGAGCCTCGGCGCTGGACGACGTGCGGGCAGAAGCCGTGGGTCAGCGGCATGGTCCGGCCCACTACGGGCAGTTCGCCTCCGGTGGGGTTGGCGAGACCGAGGAAGAACTGCTGACTGCCAACCCAGTTGAGCATGGCGTACGGGGTGCCGGCCGCGTTGGCGACCTGCTGGGCGAATGCGTCGAACGCGCCCACAGGCGGAGCCGTGGGGTCGAAGAATTCGGGCAGGTGGCTCTGCCAGTCGACGTCGTGGCCGGTGGTGGACAGGAGATCGGACGGAGCGTGGGGGTTCACAGCGGTGCTCCTTGAAGAATGTTGGCAGGGGCATGTGAGCGGGTGAGCGCGTGGTCGATGAGACGGCCGAGTACGCCGGCCGCATCCGCCCTCTTGCGGGCATCGCACAGCACAACCGGAACCGTGGCCGGCAGGGCGAGAGCTGACGAGACTTCGTCGGGGTCGTAGCGGCTGGCCTCGTCGAACTCGTTCACGGCGACCAGGAAGGGCAGACCGAGCCGCTCGAAGTAGTCGACCGCGGGAAAGCTTTCGTCGAGGCGGCGGGTGTCGACGAGGACAACCGCGGCGAGGGCTCCTCGGGTGAGCTCGTCCCACATGAACCAGAACCGGGTCTGCCCTGGCGTGCCGAACAGCATCAGGACGGTGTTCAGCTGCGGGAACGTGATCCGGCCGAAGTCCATGCCGACAGTGGTCGCCCTTTTGTCGAACAGCAGCGTGAGATCGTCCACGCCCTCGGAGGCCGCGGTGATCACGGCCTCGGTACGCAGCGGGGTGATCTCGGAGACGGCGCCCACAAACGTGGTTTTGCCGACCCCGAACCCGCCAGCGACAACGATCTTGACGGAGGTGGGCTTCGCGCCGCTGAGCCGGCGTGGCAGCCCGAGGTCAGAGCTTGAGGAGTCCATTGCGAAGGGCCTTCAGGAGAGCAACGTCGGGAAGGTCAGTGGAGCCCGTGGCGGTTACGGCGCTCAGCGCACCGATGTCGATCAGCCGGGACATGAGGATCCTGGTGATCTGGAAGGGCAACCCGATCAGGGCGCCGATCTCAGCGACGGCCAGGGGCTGCTCCTGGCACAACGCCATGGCCTGGTCGGCTTCCGGCGGCTGGCCGGAGGGCGGTTCTCCCTCGGCCCACAGCAGCGTCTCGATCTGTAAGTCGTGCGTGGGCTTGGTCTGGCCGCCGGTCAGGACGTAGAGGCTGGGGGCCTCGGTGTCCTCGACGGTCCAGGCCGGGCCGCTTGCGGCCGCCATCTCACTGGCCGTCACCGGAAGAGACCCCGCCCACGCGTGCCGGTGTGGCCAGCAGCTCGCCCATCCGCTTGATCAGGTTGACCATCGCGAAACCGACGGCTCCCTCGTCCGCACGGGTGTTGGTCAGCACGCCCAACACGCTTTCGACCTTGTCCGGGTCGCGTCCCGCGTTCCGCGCCACCACGGCCGGCGGGCTCCCGGCGCTCATGATGAACAGCAGGAAGCTGGTCTTCCTGATAAGGACCTGCTCGACACGGCCCTCGCCGTCGTCGACGCCGTGAGCGATCGAGTACAGGCCGTTGATCACTGCGGCCAGGCGGTCCGCCAGTTTGCCGTCCATGCTCGGTCCCGCATGAGCCAGTCGCAGGCCGTCCTGCGAGCCGAGCAGGACTCCGGTCACGTCGGGCAGCTGGGCCAAGTCGTTGAGGAGCTCGTCCACAACCACTTCCGGCTGGACTGTCGTGGAGTCGGTGGTCATCGCAATTCTCCGTATCTCCGTACGCTGTACGGACTGGTGCTCAGGCGCGAAGCCAGGCACGAAGGATGTGTGGGGCGCGCTGCGGGGGCTAGCTCGCGCTCCCCTCGGGCGGTTGCGCCTCGCTGTCTGCCTCGCCTTGCTCCGCGCGATGCACGCCCTGGGCGAACTTGCTGACGAAGGCCGGATCCGGCGGCGCGAGCGAGACGGGGGCGGCCTCTGGCTCTGCAGGGGCCGCACGCTCATGGACCGTTGCCTGTGGTGTCCGCTGCGGCAACCGGGGGCGATTGTCGGGTGTTGCTCCCGGCGGAGGCGTTGCCATGGTCGCCGCCGAAGCGACGGGTTGCTGAACTGGGGCGCGCTGCGCGTCACGGTATGGCAATGGCGCCATCCGCGCCGGGGCCGGCGGACTGGGCCTGGGACCGCCAGTCGGCCGGGGGCCGGGGCGCCCCGCGAGTTGCGCCGCCGTGCCCGGTATGGCGGCAACGTATGCGTGAGCCTGTGACGGTGCCGCCGGCTCGTTCTGCCAGAGCAGGAGTTTGTCCGGTACCACCACGAGCGCCGTGGTGCCGTGCATGAGATTTTTCTGCAGTTGCACTTGGATGCCGTACCGGCGGGCGAGTTTGGCCACCACGAGCAAGCCGGTCTGGCGCTGGGCTAGTTGCTCAGCCAGGTGCGTGTCCTGGGGATCGGCCAACATCCGGTTGCAGCGATCGAGTTCGCCCTGGGCCATACCTATGCCCCGGTCCTCGATCTCCACGGCCAGACCCGCGGTGACCCTCGTCGCACGCACGGCGACCTTGCTGTCCGGCGGCGAGCAGAGAGTGGCGTTCTCCTCCAACTCGGCCAGCAGGTGGATCAGATCGGGACCGGCGAAGCCTGGTATCTGCACATCCAGGGTGGATGCGTGCATGCGGACCCGGGCGTACTTCTCGATTTCCCCCGACGCGCCGCGCAGCAGGTCCACCAGCCCGATCGGCTGGTTCAGCGTGCGTGCCTTCACACCACCCAGAACCGCCAGCCGTCCAGCCGACCGCCGCATGCGCTTGAGCAGATTGTTGACGTCGAACACGCGATACAGCACGTCCGGGTCCTGGACCTGCTTGGTCAGCTCCGTCACGATGCCGAGCGCGCGTACGAGCAGCAGGGTCAAGCCCCCGGCGAGATAGACGAGCGCTTGTGTCAGTTCGGCCTGCCGGCCGTTCACCACCGCCCGCCAGGCTTCTGCGTGAAGCTGGGCCAGGGCGGCTTCGGCTTCGTTCCACGGGTTGCCGTCGGAGTTCGCCTGTGCCGCGCTGAAAACGGGAGCGGAGGGCCGCTCGCCCCGGTCGAGCTGCTCCAGGGCGCCGCTGATGTTCTTGCGTCCCTCGTCCACACCGGATTTGAAGTGCTGCAGCCAGCCATGCACTGAATCGCTGTACTCGCTGCGCTGCCGGTGTAGCTCAGCCGCAGTGCGAACTGCCAGCCAGTCTGCGGTGATCAGCACGGTCAGACCAGCCGCTGCTACCGCCGCCACTATGGGCCAGTCATCCACATGGAGGCGGGCCACTGTGCCGACGGCAGCCGCCATGCACAAGATCGCTGAGGTCAAGAGGGTGGGCATGAGCACCAGAAACCGCAGCCGCAGGCGCAACCCCTTCTCGGTGCGTAGCGGCTCGGCACCGTGCGCGCGCCGTCGCTGGCCACGTCGGCGACCACTTGGACGCGGGCATGACAGATCAGACATTGGTGGCCTCGCGGAACGTGGTCCGGACACGGGGGACGGGATGGCGGGCGGGGATCGGAGGAGCAGTGCACCGGCGCAGGGCGCGGGAACAGCGGCGACCATGCCGGGACTCGGGTGGGAGTGACCGCCGGGGCACGCGTACCAGACCGCAGCCGACGGGGGAGGCGGCGTACGGTCCGGGTCCACGGGGGTGCCCCGGCGGCCGGTCTATATACGGATCCCGCTGATCGTCTCGGCCACGCTCTCCATGACGCGGCTGATGGACGGAGCGAGGGAGCTGTCGTGGAGATAGAAGCCGAGGAGTACGGCCGCCACTGCGTGGCCGGCCTTGAGGCCGCCTTTGCGGATCAGCAGCCACCCCACCACGGCCAGCACAAGGATCAAGGAGACAGTGATGCTCACGGAAGTGGGTCTCTGCTGAGGGTGTGTTCCCGAGGAGCCCCGCGAGGCCAATCGGCTTAGCGGCGATGACCGGCGAGGGTACGGGAGTTGAGGCGGCTGCGCAGCTGGTGGCCGCGATGGCCCAGGTGCGGCCGAGACGGGCCGTTTTGCCGGCTGAGGCGGGAAACAGGGCGGGCACGGTGTCCTCCGGGTGCGCAGACTTGTCGTCTTGCGTCTTGTCCGCGACGCCCGGGTGACCGTTTCCGGCCTTCGTTGATTTTACAGGTAAACCAGGGAGGTAATCGATGGTCTCAGATCAAAAGCCTGTGAAAAATCCATGATGGACGCGGGTGATGGCACCCAGAGCCGGAAATACCACTGCGCTGCGAACTCGATGGCGTTGGTCAACCGGGCGGAAATTCACGCCTTGCCGTGATGGCATCGGAATCCGCTGCCGGCAAGTTCTTCGTGACCTGGTGCTGCCGCCAGTTCGGCACGGCATTCAGGTCGGGCATCCCGGCGTTGGAGGCATTTAGCGCGGCGCAGTTGAGGACCCCGCAGGCGCGGGCCCAACAGATCGTGGTCGCTCACGCCGGCGGGCTCGACGGCCAGCTTGGGGAGCCAAGGCATGTGTTTATCCAGCGGTGATGCAGGTGCCTTGGCGCGGTGGACCATCGGGACGTTGCGGGCTATTGCGGGCGTCATCGGATCAATTCCTGCGCGGCCAGTCGACGATGAGTCGGCTATTGGGCTTGTCGATTACGAAGCGCGGTTCGGATGACGTCAGTTGGTCGCGGGCGTCGCCGACGGCCATGCGGAAGCCGGGTTCAGGTGCGTTGTTGCCCCAGCGTTGGTCCCACTCGTTGATCTCAGAGGCAACCTGGTCGGCAAGCTCGGCGGCGCGCGGGCCGTGGCCGATAACGCCGATCTGCCAGAACGTGCCGTGCTCGTCCTCGCCTTCCTGCTTCGTGAGGTAGGCCAAGGAGTCATTGTCGAGGGCGGCCATAGAGCCCCAGCCGAAGTTCGGGATGAGGCTGGAGCGGGACCCCGGCATCCGGGACAGGCCGTTCGGCAGCACGTATGCCAGATACAGGTAGAGCCACTGGTAGGAGTCGCCCTTGCGGAACTTCACGTTGGTGTAGATCTCGGCCGGGGGCTGGTCCAGGACGGTGCGGATCGCCTCGCGGTCGACGTTCTGCTCGCTGTAGGTCTCCAAGCGCACGTCGCCTTCACCTGCCATGTCGACCATGGTTCGGACGTCGTCGCAGACGCCCTTGCGCAGGGGGACGAACGTCATCATCTCGGTTGAGGCCGTCCGCCAGGTCTGGCCGTCGCGTTCAAACGCGAAGCTGCGGGAGATGCTGCCGCGAATCCGCATCGGGATGACGAGGCGCCCACCGGGGGCGAGCTGGTCGAGAATCCGCACAGGGATGTCCCCGGCGCCGACCGTGAACTGGATGCGTTCGAAGGGCGCATGCTCGGGCAGACCGGCGGCGCCGTCGCACAGTGCGACGGTGACGTTTGCGGCCCCGGCCTGAGCGAGGTTCTTCCGCGCGCCGTCGACGAGGTCCTGGTCGACATCCACGGTCCACACATGGCCTTCGAGAGCCACGAGTTCTGACAGCAGCCGGGCGTTGTAGCCGGTGCCGGCCCCGGCTTCGAGGATCTTGTGGCCGGGCTGGGCGCCCAGTTGTTCGAGCTGGGCGGCGACGATGGAGGGTGCGGAGATACAGGAAAGCATCGCGCCCGTCGCGTCGTGCTTGATCGCCACGGCGTCGTCGACGCAGGCGCTCTGAAGGTCGACACCGGGGAGGAACCGATGGCGATCGGTACCCCGGAATGCGGCGATAACTTCCGGGGTGCGTAGGTGGCCGCTGTCGACGAGGCGGCTCACGAGCTCGTCGCGCCATACGGCGGGATCGGTGACGGGCGTCAAGGGTGGTCTCCATTCGAGCGAGGTCATGGGCTGGAACGTCTTCCGATCAGCGATTGCGACAAAGTCCCTGCGTACGTCGATCGACGCCACAAGAAACCCGTGGTCGACCAGCACGTCCTCCTGCAGGTGCGGCGTAAGATCCATTCAATCGAGGCTAGGAAGAGTGCTGGCCAACGAGGTGTTGCATAGCTGCCGTCGTGCTCACCTCCACGGCATCGAGGAGATCCCGTTCCAGCTTGTGCGGCATTGCGCCGCATCCCAGCCCAGCGGAGGCGACCGCCTCGGTCAGCCTGCGTTGTTCTCTTGCGGTCATCTCTCTGGAACAAGCGGCGTGCGAGAGGACGTCTCGCGCGACGTACCCGTCTCCGAAACGCACCGCGTCGTTCAAGAGGCGACGGGCGACCTCGGCCTGGCTGGAATGCGGGGAGAGGTCGAGGACGGTCAGCCCAACGCGTGTGCGGAAGACGGCTAGTTCGGACCCGGCGTCGAGGCTCAGGCACTCCGCTGTCATCTTCTCGCCCGCGCCTTCCGACGCCCCTCCGCCGACCATGAGGCAGAGCACCGTAAGACACGCCGCAACGGGGTGTTCCCAGGCTTCGGTTAGCGTGCTCTCGTCGATGATCCGTCGTGCCGAGGCGGGGTCTCCACCGAGGCAGCGCGTCACGATTTCCACCTGGCGGCCGTCGAAGAGGCGACGGCCAATTCCTTTGTGCTGCACAGCATGCGCCCGTGCGCGGTCCCATTGATTGGCTGCGACGAGCGCACGCGTTCCATCGCCCAGCAGCACCGTCCACAGCCACTGGCACACGGCCCGGTGATCCTCTGCTGTGGCCGTGAGATTCCGGAACGATACAGGGTGATCCTCAAAGATCAGATCAGTCTTGCTCCTTACCGCTCGGTTCAGGGTGTCGAGCAGTCGGTAGGCACGTTCCCCTTCACCGTCTCGGATGTGCAGACGGGCAAGGTTCACAAGGGGTTCCAGGGCATACCGGGCTTCCTGCGCGCCCAACGGCAGGGCGCGCAGGTAGATCTCGGCGTGGCGCCAGCACAGTCTGCGTGCCAGGCTCGGAAGACCGCAGTCACTGGCGATCAGGGCCGACTTGTTCATCGCTGTGGCCGCCTGGCTGAGACCGCCTTCTTGGTGAGCGGTCTCAGCCAGGGTGCTGATCTCCTTGACGCGCTCGGAGAGCGGCGGGCACGCGGGGCGCGGACGAGCGACCAGCGGGAACCGCTGTGCTACCCGGTTGGCGTCCATCTCACTGCCACTCGATGATCAGGCCGTTGAGCGCGTTGTCGAGCGCGAAGCGACCAGGCTTCGGTGCGAGTGCAGCGGTGCCGACCGGTTGGATCTCGAACCGCACCAGGCGGCTGCGGTAGTCGCGGTCCCAGGCGCGGATCTGCTCGGCGACCTGGCTGGCGAGGGTCTGCGCCTCGGGCCCGTGGCCGATGACACCGAACTCGTACAGCGTGGCGCCGTCCGGGGCTTTCTCGGCGGCCGTACGGCGGGTGAGGTACGTCAGCGTGCCACCTTCAAACACGGCGGTGGAGCTTGCGTATGGGGCGGTGACCACACCCCGGTCGATGGCCTCTCGGGTTGCGGGCATCCGGCTGAGGCCGTTCGGCATTGTGCAGGTCAGCCACAGCTCCAGCCACTCGGCCGACTCCGGCCCCCGGAAGTTCACGCCGGTCCATGCCTCGGTGCGGGTCTGACCCAGTACGCCGGCCAAGGCGTCGGCGTCGACAACCTGGTCGCCGTTGGTCACGAGGGTCACAGAGCCGTCTTCCGTGAGCTGCACGAAGCGGCGCGGGTCGTCCGCGATGCCGCGTCGGAGCGGCATGAAGGTGTTCATCTCGGAGCCGACGCTGCGCCAGGCGCCGTCCTCGGCCCGCTCGAAGGCGATCGAACGCGAGACGCTGCCGCGAAGGCGAAGCGGGGTGAGGAGTCGTCCGCCGGGGGCGAGTTGGTCGAGCCAGGAGTGCGGGACGCCGTGGGCGCCGACCGTAGCGACAATTCGATCGTAGGGAGCGCTCGGCGCGTAACCGAGTGCGCCGTCGCCGAGGATGACCTCGACGTTGTTGATGCCCGCAGCAACGAGTCCTGCGCGGGCGCCTTCGACCAGGTCATCGTCCACATCGACGGTGGTGACGTGGCCCTTCTCGCCGACCAGGTAGCCGAGGAGTCCCGCGTTGAAGCCGGTGCCGGCGCCCAGTTCCAGCACCCTGTGCCCCGGCTCCGCCTCCAGCTGTTCGAGCATGATCGCCACGATGTCCGGCTGGGAGGCGCAGCTGATGGATGTGCCGCTGTCGTCGGACTTGATGTTGACGGGCGCGTTGTTGTACGCCGCCTCCAGTGGGGCGTCGGGGACGAAGAGGTGGCGGGGTACCGTCCGCATTGCCTCCTCTACGCGGGGCGTGCGAACCGAGCCCTCTGTGACCAACCGGTCGATGAGCTGAGTACGCAGGTGGTCGGCGGCGCTGGCTTCAATGGTGTCACTGTTCACGTCGCTGACCGTAGTGCTCGGTGACGTGGTGCTGTGGGTGGACGCGGCGCTGTCGCTCGTTCCCATGACTACCTCTTTCGCGAGTGTTGACAAGGTGTGCTGTTCCTCCCGGAGGAGGCCCAGTCGGTTGCAGTGGAAGATGGCGTGGTGGGCGAGTACGGCCCGCAGGCCGCGTTGGAGCTCCCCACCGTGGTGGAGGTCGGCGAGTCGGCGGCCGAGGGCGTCGAACGCGTTGATCCAGTCGGTCAGCGTCTCCAGTCGGCCGTCGCGGGCGAGGCTGCTGGACGGGCCGACATCGACGGTCATGAGTCGCTGCACGGCGGCCCTCACCCGGTCGGATGCTGTTGTGCCGCCGGCTCGCTCAGCCGCGACCTTCGCCCACACGTCGCCCTGTTCGTACCAGTCGAGGCCAGCAGCGCGCATCGCCACGCTGAGCATCAAGACGGCCAGCTCCCGTCGGCCGAGTGGGTCGGGCGTTCCAGACTGCTGGCGGGCGAGGTGTTCGAGGATGTGGCGGCTGTCCTCGTGGAAGTGGAGGTGCGCGGCGGCCATGGCGGCCGGACCTCCGAAGACTGTTTCCTCCGGCTCGTAGATCTGCGGCTTCCAGGAGGCGAGGACGCCGGCCGAGACCAGCTCATCCAGCGCGAGGTCCACGCGCTTGACCGCGGCCGGACCAGCGGGGCGGTATCGAAGCCGCCAGGTGGGGAACTTCCGCAGGAACGACCAGAGGGCCAGCTCGGCGTTGTTGGCGGCCAGCAGGGGCAGCAGGCGCTGTGCGGCCGTTGTCTCCGCTTGGTCCCATGCCGTGAAGGTCAGGACGCGCTGCGGCCATTCTTCCGGAGCCATGTGTGTCTCTCCAGGTCAGTTGGTCAGGAAACAGCTGTCCCAGCCGGACAGGGAGGGGCCTTCGATGGAGAAGGCGTGGAGCGCGAGCGCCGTGCCTGCGGCCCCTTCGAGGAGTCCGATGTCTCCGCCGTCGGCCAGGCTGCACAGCGTGTGGACGAGGGCGTCGGGGGCGGTGTCGGTGATCGGCGCGAGCAGGCTGGGCAGGCATTCGGTGAGGCCGGGGGTGATCGCATCGGCGGCGGCGAGTTGCGTGATGTGCGCGAGTCCCGCGAAGCCGTGGCAAAGGGATAGGTCGACGGTGGCGTTGCGTTGGCCCGGGTCGGTCATGGCTTGCTGGAGGGCCGTTTCGGCAAGGTGTTGGCGGTGGGTGTCGCCGGTGGCGAGGGCGGCGAGCTGCTGGGCACGTGCGAAGCCTGCGGTGCCGTAGCACCAGGATGGGCGGGAGGGACCGGGGCCGGGTTTGCCGTTCCGCAGTTGGTCGCGGGTGATCCAGTACGGCCACCACGGTCCGACTGATCCGTCCTGCTGCCATCGGTCCAGCCAGTTGAGGATGCGTGTGATCGCTTCGTTCTGGTTGGGCACGGTGATGCCCTGGCGGGCGGTGAGGGCCAAGAGTGTGAGGGGGCCGGCAATGCCGTGGGCCACGCCGTTGTTGGCGTGGCCCTCCGGGTAGTCAGGGGAACGTTTGCCAGAGGGGGCAAGGTGGCTCCACCAGCCGGGGAGGAGTTCGCCGTCGTGTTTGACCGGCTCGGTGAGCCGCACCAGGTAGGTGAGGACGTTCCGCAGGAGATCGGGGTTGGTGCCGCGATGCAGCAGCAGCGCGCCCAGGCCGCTGAGTCCGCGGATCGTGTCGTACTCCGCCAGCTCGGGGGACTCGCCGTGGTCCATGCGGTCGTGGGCGGCGCGAAGTCGCGTGCGGACGAGGTTCGTGACGTGTGTATCGAGTGTGCTCAGGGCGCGGGCGTACCGTCCGGGGCGGTCGGCGGCGGAGTGGAGGGTGAAGGCGAGCGCGGGCGCTCCGTAGTAGAGGTGGGCGTCCGCTCCGCCGACGGCTCCGCCGTCGACCGCGCAGGCGAGCCAGTCGTGTACGCGCTGCCAAGGGCCCTGCTCGGCGCGGGCGCGCTCGATGTGCAGCAGAGCTACGCCGACGGCGCCGTACGCGAGGGATTGTGGCCACCAGCCCTGCTTGAGGTCGAGGTCGCGCACGTCGTCCGGGGAGGCGAGCCGGTCGGCGATGGCTCCGGCCGCAAGGCGGGCGGTCTCACGCAGATCCATGGTTGTTCCCCCTCCGTGCCGTCCAGGCCAGGGCTACGGCGCGGGCCAGCCGGACGCACATGCGCTCGTCGTCCCTGTCGATGCCAGTGGCCCGGATGTGGTGGGCGTGCAGGAGCGAATCGAGCACGAGGTGGGGATCGAGGTCGGATTCGCGCAGCCGGGACCGATACCGCGCGATGGCTTCGTCTCGCTGCGCCCAGGCCGCAGTGATGGCCTCCCCGCCGGCACGAGCCCGCAAGGCCGCCCAGTCGTCGGTCGGGTCAGCCAGGTGGACCGCTTCGGGAAGGACCTGCCGGTCGACGGGGCGCGGATCTGTGATCTTCCCGTATCTGGACAGCCACTCCATCGCTTCATCCACGCTGCGGGTGAAGGCGGTGGCGAGGGACACGAAGTTCGCTGTGGCAAGGACTCGCGGGTGTGGGCGGCTCGGCTGGGCGAACTGCACAGCGAGAGCACGGGAGTCGGCGGCGAAGACGTCTTCGGCGAGGCTCATCAGCGGCCCGGTGCCCCAGCGCCCGGTTTCGGTGTAGTTGGTAGCGAACTGCATGTCGTTCACGAGGCCGGCGCGGCGCAGATGTGCGGCCCAGTCGCTGATTCGCGTGACGGCCTGCCCCACATTCGTGGGTGCGGGGATGGCGATCCGCAGCCGCAGGTGCGGACGAGGGTCTTGGTAGCGCATGAACCACCATGTCGGTGGGGTCTCCCAGTGGGCGAGGAGGCCGGGTAGGTGCTGGGACAGGATCTCGGCGTGTCGTTCCGGGTGTCCGTAGAGCTTGACCAGGAGCCAGGGGCTGGTGCCGGGTAGGTGTCCGTGGTCGCGGGTGAGCAGGCGGTCTGCGGTGACGGGGGGAACCGTTGGCCACTGCGGGGCGCGGGTGGCCGTCATGGGGATGACGATCTCGTGGGCGCGGCCGGCGAACCAACCGCCTCCGTCGGGGGAAGTCTCCGTCAGCACGGCCGTCTCGGCCGTCGCGAGGTGGGCGCGCAGTACGGCGCGGTGGGCGCTTTCGGAGAGGTCCAGCGGGAGAAGCTGATCGCCTTCGGTCAGGGCAACAGTTTCGGGCACGCGGCGTTGCGTGCGCCACTGACCAACTGCCGTGTGCCACTCGTCCCATGACGCGGCTTGGTCGGGTACGTCGCAGGCGTGCATCAGCCAGCGGGCGTGCGCGAGGACAGCGCGCCCGTATCGCACGCGCGGGAGGTAGGGCAGGGCTGTGGCGGCTCCCCACGAGAAGTCGGTGACGACGGCGGACTGGGAGCGGCTGATCTCGGCGAGGAATCGGACGAGGGGCGGTGTGTGGGCCCTCAGGTCCAGGGCGTGCACCACGTGCGGTTCCACCAGGCACTTGCGTGAGAGGGAGGCGAGGTAGAGCCTGCGCCGATCGCAGCCGACGGCCAGGTCGTCAAGATCGATGGTGCGTTCATCCGTGGTCCGGTGCTCAGCCATGCTGATGACGGCTGGCAGCATCTCGGGAACGCGGCTGACGTTGGAGTCCGCTCGGTCAAGCGGGGCAAAGGAGAGTTGCGCGGGCAGCGCCCCAGGTGCGTTGACTGGGAGCCCTTCCAGCACTGCAGCGGCGCGAGCTCGGTCGTCGGCGTTCAAGAGCGCGAGGAACCTGCCGCTCGTGGTGCCGATGCCGCGGGACGGGTGGATCGCGCAGAGCGTGAAATCACCGCGGGCGAGGGCGTCGGCGGAAGCAGCCTCGACGTGAAAGCAGACCTCCATATGCGGCGGTACCTGCATGCCGTCCTGGTCCCCGACCTGAAGGCGGCTGATCAGGTCCTCGTCCAGCACGATCTCGTCACGGCCCTCAAGAGCGGCGGCCTGGGCGAGCCCAAGAAGCCGCTGCTCCCGTTTGGACAGCGTCTCGCGCGCCTCCGGCTCGCCGTCCATATAGCCGGCGGGGAAGCCGAGCCCGGCATCGGGGTCTGTCACGTCCCGCAGCGGCACCAGGGAACCGATGCCGTACTTCTCGAAGAAGCGGGTGTGGTACTCCTTCCAGCCAGGTGTGCCGAACGGCGCTGGCGTGAGGCGGGCCAATACGGTGGCCGCCCGCTCCGCCTCGCGTGCGACCTGGGTGGGCAGCACGAGCGAGCAGTCCATGCGCAGGTCCAGCGCCACCGGGTGATCTACGGCGGCGACCTCCGTCATCTTCTGGCGGAGCGCGCGGCGCAGGCGCCGTCCGTCCATTGGCGAGAGGGCTTGGTTGTGCTGGGCCACGCTGTCGCGCACCGCTCGCAGGTCGGAGAGCAGGTCCGCCACGGGCGGTACGTCGTCGGCGCGGACGGCGCCCATCTGCCGCACGAGGTGGTCGAGAGGATCAAGTACGGCGGAAGGGGCGTGCAGGCTGCTGACGAGTGCGCCGTTCCGGATCAGGCTCGTGACCAGCTCCCTGACCCGCGACTCCGGAACCTGGGAGAACCCGGCTTGCACCTTGTCCGCGAGGAGGTCGTACCTGATCGGGGATCGCGCAGCGTCCAGAGCGGCCCGCACCGCAGAGGTGAACCTGATTGACACCTCTGCCGTCGGCTTGCCGGTGCTTCGAGACCCGGCAGGGTAGGGGACGATCAATCGGTCCCCTCGGACGAACGAGGCGTTGCTAGCCACCACGGGGAGACGTCGTAGCAGTTCGGGGCACGCTTCCAGGCGACGGATCACCTCGGTGATCCAGGCGGCGTCCGTGCGGGCCACGGCCCGGTGCCACTGGCCCCAGTGCACGTCCGGTCGCTCCCCGAGTGTGGCCAGCGCGATCCCGGCGAACAGGCCGTTCGGTGTCGCGCGGCCGGTCATCCGTTGCACATACCGGATCACCGACACCAGCGTCCGGCGGACCTGTCGGGCCTGCGGGACGGCGGTCGTCGCGCACAGTGCTTCCATGTGTCGTGCGAGCGAGGGACTGGCCTGCTCAACGGCATCCGAGACCTCGTCGAGGGCCCACACCGCACGGAGCCACGTAAGCCACTGCTGCACTTGGCCCGGAGAGTCGCCAGTGACGTCCGGCCACGGTGGCAGCGGCAACCGCGTGTGGCGGGCGACCCTGACGAGTACCACGTCCGCGCACTGGTAGAGCACCTCATGCCTCGAGTTCATGAGCCCTTCCTGTTCCGTGTCCGTGCGGTGCCGGCCCGCACGACGAACCCGCATTGTGCGGACCGGCACCGGTTGATGCGACGGGGTCAGGCCACGTTGGTGGCGCAGGACCCCTTGCAGGTGGGCTTGCAGCCGTCGTCGGTCAGGTTGATCAGGACGGCGGACCCATCGCCGGACTCCAGGACGCTGATGTCCAGGTCGAACGGGTCACCGACCGGTGCAGCAGGCGGGCTAGCCTGCTGCTTGACCGTGCTTGCCTCCATGTGGGTCTCCCTACTCGTCGATCCACGGAGGGTGCTCAGGCGACGGCGGTGGCGCACGGGCTGGAGCAGGTGCTGCCACAGCCGTCGTCGGTGAGGTTGACCAGCGTGGCCGAGCCGTCGCCGGACTCCAGGACGCTGATGTCGAGGTCGAACTCGTCGGTCTCCATGTGCGTGTCTCCTTCTGAGGCTGTGCGGTCAAAGTTGCTGTGTGTGCCGCCTGTTGGCGGGCATCCGGCACGGCTGGGTCACCGTGTCGGGGGTCTGGTGGGGTGATCAGGCGCCGCTGGAGGTACAGGCGCCGCTGCCGCACGTGGCCTGGCAGCCGCCATCAGAAGCGGCCACCGTGCCGACCAGTTGGCTGGATTCGACGACGATGACGTCCAGATCGAAGGGATCTCCCGACACCGCCGCCACATGCGCGGGCCGAGACGTCGTCACAGCAGATGTCACAGCAAGTCCTCCTGTTCAGTGGGATGTTGCTGGTCGGATGTTGCAGGACGTCCTGGCACCCAGCGGCTACGCCGGATGCCAGGAGATCGAAATCCGGCTGTGCCTCTTGTCGATGATCCGGTCGCCGGTGATCCGGTCATCGGGCGTGCCCGCCGGGTAGACGGCGATGCGCGGGCCGTCAGCGCCGCGGACCTTTTCGCCCCAGGTGCGGAGGATGTCGGCGATTCGCTCAGCGAACTCGGCCGCGTCGGGCCCGAAGGCGTGGACGCCGTACTCTGCGGTCTTCTTCTCGGTGTCGCGGCGCACGACGGTGTAGGCGAAGTGCGGCCCGTCGATGGTGACCATGGACCAGCTGCTGCCCGTGGGGCCGATCTTGCCGGTGGTCAACTCGGGGTTGGTGGACATGAAGCAGTACGTCGGGACCTGCGTGGACAGGTACATCTGGAGGGGTGCCGATGGGCTCCTGGCTGGCGACGATCACCCCGGTCCACGTCTCGGCGCGGGCGCTGTTCAGGACGCCGTCCAGCAGAGAGGGGTTGGCGGGCAAGCCCTCGTCGAAGCGCAGCGTGACGCCCTCCTCTCCGGGGAGCTGCATGACCTGCTGTGTGTGGGAGCCGGCGCCCTGTGCCGCCACGAAACCGCAGACGTGGGCGCTGGTGGCGACGAGGTGGTCAGCCTGCCGGACGAACCCGTAGGTGCGGGTCAGGCCGTTGATGCGGAGCGGCACGACGAGCCGACCGTCGTCCTTGAGCTGGTCGATCCAGGCGGGCGGGATGTCCCAGGCGCCGACCGTCACCACGATCGCGTCGTAGGGGGCGTGCTCGGGAAGGCCGTTCTCGGCGTCGGCGACGACGACGTTGACGCCCGTGTAGCCGGTCTCGCTGAGGAACCGCTTGGCTCGGTCGGCGGGCGCGGGTTCGATGTCGACGGTGGTGACCTGACCGGTGGGGCCCACCAGTTCCGCGAGGTAGGCAGCGTTCGGCCCGTTGGTGCCGATCTCCAGCACGTTGGCGCCGGGGCGGATGCCTGCCTGCTCCAGCTGCATCGCCTGAATTTGGGGAGCGGACACCGAGCTGGTGTGATTGCCGTGCTCGTCCTCCTGCGTGATCACGGCGTTGTACGTGCTGTATGCGTCCTCCAGCGACGCCTCCGGTACGGCAAGGTGCCGGGGCACCTTGCGCATGGCTGCCTCGACCGCGGGCGACACGATCGTGCCGTCCTCCTTGAGCTGGTCGACGACCCTACTGCGGAGCTGGGTGGCCTCGTCGGGGTCCACGGTCACATCGGTCATAGAGGGGTTCCTTACGTGGTGTCTTGCGCAACTGCGCGGGCTGACCTGCGCCCTGGTCTGTGGTCGGCTGCGACGCTAGCCAGGTCGCCGTCCCTTGAAGGTGGCTACGCGCCGCAGGGTGGGATAGCTGCTGGAGATCGGCTGGAACTGCACTTTCGTCCTTATCTCGGACGCTCGTGCTGGGACCGGTTCACCGCTGTTCGGATCTGCTCCTCCAGCAAGTCCAGGTGGGTGAGCACGCGGCGGGTCATGATGTGCCGCTGCTCCCAGTAGCGAAGGGCGTCGCCGACCTCGTACGCCTCAGGGGTGACGTAGTGCTCGTACAGGCCGAACAGCGAATGCAGCGCGTGCACCAGGGCGATGCGGACGCTCGCGACCAGGTCCGTGCCGGGAAGGTATGGGTTTTCCTCGTGGTAGGCGGCGATCAACGCGAGGGTGACGGGCATCCAGTTCGTCTCGCTGGCCACGGTCCGCGGGTCGAGGGCGATCCGTCCGACCTCCCACGCCGCCGGGCCAGTGCGGGCGTAGAAGTCGATCACAGCCGCCACGTGGTTGGCGCGATTCATCAGCACGTTGGGCGTGGTCAGATCGGCATGCAGCGGCTGACGCGCAGGTGCGGCAGGAAAGCCGGCGCGCAGGGCAGCAGCGTGGATGAGCAGATCGTCCCGCCGCTGCTCCAGCATCTCCCCATGGGCTGCGGCCGTCTCGCTGCCGTGCTGGGCGAGGGCTGGCCGAAGCTGCTGATAGTCGTTGTCGAACCGGCTCTTGCCCTCGGCAGTCCACCAGCGGGCGGACAGGACCGGCAGCGTGCCCGGGTAGCAGGCCAGTCGGCGGTGAAGGCGCCCGATCACGTGTCCGAGCTCCTCGGCCTGCGCGACGGTGAGGGGCCCGGTCGAGGCAGGCGTACCGTCGACGTACTCCTGCACCGTGAGGACGCGGTCGTCGTAGTGGACGAGAGGCACACCGTCGCGGGCGAGCCAAATGCGGGGCACCGGCAGGCCCCCGCTGCGGGCGAAGCAGGCCAGGTGCACCGTTGCGCGTACATCCCGTTCGTCGGTACCCGGGCGCATCACTTTGACGAAGACCTGCCGCTCGTCGTCGAGCACGACGCGGTGGTTGACCGTGTCCGTTCCGGCCCGCACACGCGTCACCTGCACCGCGTGTAACCCGTACCCGTTGAGCAGCGCGGCGCGCACGAACTCGGTCTCGTCTCGCGCGTCATCACCGAGAGTCGGGCTTGTCAGCCCGCTCACTGCCGACCCGAAATGAGGTGGTGCTGCGGCAACACGGGCGCGGTGTCGTACGAGCCGGCGGTCAAGTGCCGCACGGGAGCGGGCGGATGATCGCGGTGAAGCGTGAAGGGCTTGGGCACAGTGTTCTCCGGGGGCGCAGACATGACGTCCAGCGTCAGTGACCGCGACGCCCGGGTGTCCGTTTCCGGACGTGATCAAGTCTACCGAGGGCACGGCCAGTTGCCGAATGGTCACCGCTAGGAACGCGCCAGGCATCGGCTTGCACAGTTCAGCCATGCACAGCCTCCTTCCGGGCCATGCCCGCGTACGACGCGGCCTGCGGGTGGACCGGGTGTTCCAGGGCCATCACCTGGGGCTCGGCCAGTCCCGGGGCGACCAGACGCCAGTCGTCGAACAACGGGGTGATTTGCTCTTTCGTCCGCGGATAGACAGGGCAGCCCGCGGCCGTCATAGCCTTGGCCGCCTTACGAGCGGGCTTGCCGGCGAAGTCGGCCGTGGCATGAGTGACCACGAGGGCACTGCCCGGGGCGGCGACCTTCTTGTACTGGTCGACGAGCACCGTAAGGGGGCGAGTGGGTGTGTCGTCGATGTGGTGGAGCACGCTGCCGAACAGCAGGATCACGGGTTCTCGCCAGTTGATCGTCTCCAGGGTCTCTCGCGACGCCAGGACGGACTCGGGCTCGCCGATGTCGGCACGCAGGTGTGCGACCGCGGCTGGCGCGCCGGCCTTCAACAGGGCGCTGGTGTGGGCGTGGACCACGGCGTCGTTGTCGATGCACACCGAGCGCGCGTTCGGGTGGACGCGGGTGATGACGTCCACGGGGTTGGGGGAGTGGGGCATGCCGCAGCCGAAGTCGACCAGCTGCCTGATGCCGGCGATCGCCAGGGCCTGCACCATCAAGAGCACGTACATGCGCTCGTGGTGCACGGCGCTCCCCAAGAGCGACAGCTTGTCGGCCGCTTGGTGAGCCGCGTCACGGTCCTTGGCGTAGTTGTCCCGCCCGCCGAGAAGGTAGTTGCGGATCCGGGCGCTCGACGGCCCAGTCAGAGAGTTGGTCGGCATCACATCGGGTACGTCGGGGCGGGTGAGGAGCATCGGGTGGTCAGGTCGCATGATGCTCCGCCCCGTCGGTGGGCGTGGGGACGGCGGGCAGGTGCCAGGACGGGCCGTCGGGTGCGCCCAGCCACAGGGTGTGTTCGGTTTCCGTGATCGTCACACCCAGCTGCTGAAGCTCCGGTTCCCCGGCCGCATGCCATTGAGTGAGCGCGTCGAACAAGACGGTGCCGAGATGACGTGGCCCCCACTCGTAGACGCTGCCGGGGCCGCAGAGGAAGACCACTGCCCGCGACGCCTGATGGTCATGAATCCGGAGACGGTCGGCGACCTCCCCTTCAAACTGCGCGGTACCACGCACTACCTGCATCCGCAGGTCTGGACGAAGGAGACCGGCGAACAGTCGCGCCGCGGGCCATAGCGGCGCCCGCGTCGCGCCCTGGGCCGCCGAGGCCCGCGGGGACTCCTGTGAATCGATGGGAGTCCCTTCGCCGGGGCGCTGCTCGCGCAGCCACAACGCCTGCGGAGCCGGTCCGGCAAGGAAACGACCACTGGCCGACAGTCCGTCCCGCGCCACCCTCAAGGTGAGCAGCGTGCTGGAGCCGCCGAGGCCAGTGCGGAGCGGTAGACACAGCCGGCCACCTGGGCGAACTCGGGTGACCCATCCCCACGGAACACGGCTTACGGCGCGATGGGAAAGGAGCCCGTCGAACGATCCCGCAGGCCCCAGAGCCCCGGCCTCCAGTCCGCGCAGCACCTGCACCTGCGGGTAGCGTTCCAGGCCCTGCCGTGCGACATCGGCGAGGCGCTCGGTGTCTGCGACCGTGACGACTCGACCGCCCTGGAGGTGATGGTCCAGCAAGGCCGCCGTCCAACCGCAGTCCGCTCCGATCTCGGCGATGGCCATCCCCGGCGCTGGAGCGAGCGCGGCCAGACGCGCGGCGACATCCTGCTCTGCAGGGATCACGCCCGTAACGATGCCGGGGCCGCCCTCCTGACCGTCATCAATATCGAGGACGACCATCTCGGCGCGATGGACGAACTTCCCCCACTCGCCAGCGTTCTTACGCCGATCCACCCTGCGCCAGCGACCACCACGGTGGGTGCGGATCACGGCGGGCGCGAAGTCCTGACGGCGGTCGCAGGTGAACCCGTCGCCCCCGTGCTGGTGGACACCGCCGCTGCTCGGCCGCAGACTGCCAGCCTCCACGTGGGTTTTCATGCCGTTCCTGCCACGGCAGCGACGGCTCGGGACGCATCAGGGTCGGCCGTAGGACCGAGGAGACTGAGCTGCCAGCCCCGCGTGACCGCATGCGCGGCCGAGGAGGCGCCCAGCGCTCGCAGCATGCGCCGAGCGTCCTTGCGCACGTCGGCCAGCGGGCGCCGCTCGCCGGCCGCAATCTGCTCGACGGTCTTGTCACCTGCGAGCCTTTCCAGGACCGAGCGCTGTTCAACAGACAGATGGACCATGTGATCCAAGGGCACAGGGACGTCCAGGTGGTGGTGCCGGTAGGCGAGTTCCACCATGGCGGCGCGTTCCAGGACGCCAAGTTTCCCGCCGATCCGGAGGACGTACGTCTTGACGGTGCTCTCGGACACGCCCATGTCAGCTGCCGTCTCCGCGGTCGTCTTTCCCTGCGCGATGCCCAGCAGGGCCTCCCGTTCCTGAGGGGAAAGCGGCTGCGTGATGGTCCGGTCCGGGGCCGGCATGGTCATACTCCTTTGGCGTTCTGGTGCGGCACGGTCTTCGTCTCAGCGGGGTCCCTGCATTCCCCCGGTCGTTCGGTTCGGGGCGTGAACTACGACCCGGCGTAGAGCTGCAGGGCGAGATCGGTGAGGATGCACAGGGTGGGCAGGCTGATGGCGGCAGCGAGAAAGAGGGCGCCGCCGTGCGTGCGCGCCTGCCGCAGGCCACGCCGGATACGACCCGGAGCTGGCCCGTCCACCGGGCGTGTTTCCTGCGTTGGTGGAGAAACAGAAGTACGGCGAATCCGCTCAGGGTGAGCACCGAGATAGGACCGGGTCATGTCACACCCCGCTCTGCTCGCTGTGCTGCTCCGCGTAGCGAAGGAGCACTTCTGTGTGGACCGCGAGGCGGAATGCGCGGTCTTTCGCAGCCTTCAGACCCTCGCCCGGGGCAGCATCGCGCGCCTCTTGCGAGCGCTCGATCGCCTTACGGCACGAGACCCGTGCCTGGCTCCCGACGGTGAGCGTGTCCAGGTGGATCGAGACGTACGGGACGAGCGATGTGACATAGCCGCTGAGAGCTCGCGTGACGACCGCGAGAGTGCGGGGGTGCGGGTACACCCCTGCCTGCTTCCAGGACTTCGCCGTCCGGATGCCTTCACGGATGCGCGTCGAGTCGAACCCAGCGTGCACCGTTCTGCCCCAGACCACGGCAACCTCGTCAGAGACATCGGTGTCAGGAAGGGCGGCGAGTAGATCCTGCGCGGCCTTGGCCATGTCCCGGTGCAACGACGCCGAACCCACGGAGTCTCCGGGAATTTCCTCACCAAGCAGGGCACGTACGCGTACGACCAGCTCATCCTCGTCAAAAGATCGGTCGTTCTCGTCGACCGGACGTGCCGCTGCGAGCAACGTCATCAGATGCCCCCGCATGAGGAGCAGCTGGTGGTGGCGCTCGTCCGGGTCCTCGCTAAGGGAGGCGTTCCCAGCGAAGACCTGTTCGGTCACGTCACGGAGAAAGGCTGCTTGCGACGCGAGGTGCGGTGGTTCGGACGCGAAGGTCGACAGAACGGCTCTCAGGTCGCCGGCGAGTTCAGGGAGAGGACCCTCCGGCCAGGACACATTGCACGCCTGCTCACCGCTCGTTCTAGTGGCTGAGGTCGTGGTGCGAGGCATCGGGGCAACTCCATCGTCTGGAACCGAGGCTGGCGAGGGGTGGTGCTCTGCCTCGACGGCACCCACAAGGGAGCCGCCGAGGCAGTTCGAGCCGCCACTCGCCGACAAGGGCGGTTCGTCCAGGTGAGGCACGCCGCGGCGTGCTACATGGGAATCGTCCAAGGAGCGCGGAGACACCGGTACCGCCCCGCAGGACCCGGTCGGGACGTCCTGGGACGTCCCGCTGTTCGGGTCAGCGTGAGGACTGAACGTCCGCACTGCGATGGGTTGTTGAGGCGGAGCCGTCCTGTCGCACCCACCGGTCGACTCTGGGTTTTGGGAAGGGGACGAGGAAACTGGTAATGGATGAGGCATCGTGATCTCGATCGG
Organism: Streptomyces sp. NPDC048275; assembly: GCF_040652275.1. Classification (NCBI taxonomy): domain Bacteria; kingdom Bacillati; phylum Actinomycetota; class Actinomycetes; order Kitasatosporales; family Streptomycetaceae; genus Streptomyces; species Streptomyces sp. NPDC048275. The sequence continues at coordinate 28,780 of NZ_JBEZLR010000060.1, read as the reverse complement.
GGAGGATGAGTAGGGCCGTGTGCTGACGGTGATTTACGGGGTGCTGGAGTGCGACAGCGTGAACCACACCTGTTTGCCGCTGCCGTCTTGAGTGAGATCAGCGCCCCACCGGTCGCTGAGCGCCTCGACGAGTGCCAGGCCGCGCCCACCGACGGCGAAGCCACTAGCTACCCGAGGTCTCGGCAGCGAGCGTGACGAGTCGGTGATGGCGACGCGAAGTGTGTCCGCTGTGCAGTCGACCTCCACCGATACGGTGTCGGTCTCGCGCTGGCTGCCGTGCTCCACGGCATTCACGAAGACCTCGTTGGCCACGAGTAGCGTGTCGTTGATCACGTCCAGCCAGTCCCACCTGGCGAGATGCTTCATCAGCAGCCGCCTGACGTCACCAGCGTGTTTCCCCAATGCGGGGAAGTTCGCGTGCATGGTGCGAGATTCCTGCTCCCGTGCGGCGAGCCTCATGCCCGCCTCCAGGTCCACCTGGCCACGGAGAATCCCAGCAGCACAGCAGTTCCCTGGCTTCGATTCTCGCGAGACTGAGGTCGGGGCTGGGACCGCGGCGACTGGCGCGCACAGGAGTACGCCTCCAATACCGCCCTTATCGACCGACGGCTCAGCCCCTGTCTGCGATGGACGCAGTCGCGGAACACCAACGGCAGGCCGGAGACCGCAGGCAGCTCCATGCGCATGGGGTCGACGCAGCCCTGCAAGAGAGGGGACAACCGGTCCGGGACGGACCTGCGGATGGTGGCGTACAGCTCACCCCGAACCTCGCCGACCAGCCCCGACGCCAGCACGCGTAACCGGCTGACGTTCATGGAGGGGAGGGCTCTGATCGGCTTCGCTGTGGGGTGCATCGCCAGTCCTTATCGCAGGTCGTGGACGGTTGCTCCGCTCGCGCCGTCATCACGCACCGTCGTCCGGTACGTGCTCAGCGTGCAGGATCGCTACGCAAGGATGGCACATGATTTTTCACTATGAAACCCTGTCTATGAAATTTCATGCACGGAGGTGCAGGATGAACTGACGTTCGCAGCCGTCGAGTTGCCGTGAAGCGCTAGGTATCCAGGGCGTCGGCGCGCATACGCGCGTTGCCAACTGCAGCGATGCACCGAGAGACTGGGGGAAACCGGTAGGGGAGGTTCACAGTGGCGGGAGACATCGAGGCGGCATCGCCGGCTCTGTGTCGGCTCTACCTGGGCATTGAACTGCGCAAGCTCCGCAAGGGGAGGGGGCTCGTGGGGCAGCAGGTCGCGACCCTCACCGCGTGGTCGCCAGCGAAGATCACGCGCATTGAGAGCGGAAGTAAGCCAGTCGAGCCCATGGACGTACGTGTCCTGTGTCAGTTGTACGAGGCGGACGCGGAGACCGCGTCGCGGCTGGAGGGCTACGCGTTCGTCACGAAGACGAAGAAGGACTGGTGGCAGTCGCCGCAGTACCGGCCGGTCATGCGACCCGGCTTCGACGCGTTCATCGGTCTTGAAGCCATTGCCGCCGAACTGCACGAATACCAGTCGGAGTTTGTCCCAGGGCTTCTGCAGACCGAGGGCTATGTGCGCACCCTCCACGCCACGGCGTACCAGAGGCTGCCGGAGGACGAGGTGCAGCGCCGCATCGCTATGCGCTTGACGCGTCAAGAAATTCTCACCCGCAAGGATCGGCCTCTGAAGCTCGCTGCGATCGTGAATGAGGCGGTACTGCGGCGAGTCGTGGGGAGTCCTGAAGTAATGGAGAGGCAGCTCACGCACATGCTGGAGGTCGCTCAGCTTCCCAACGTGACACTCCAGGTCGTGCCTTTCAGCGCTGGGAGTCACCCCTGCATGGGCGGCCCGTTCATCGTCCTTGAGTTCCCAGACCCCGTGATCAAGCCCATCGTCTATCTGGAGAACCTGGTCACAACAGCCGTAACCAGCAAAGAGGATGACGTTGAATGGAGCGAGAGCGCCTTCCGTAACCTCGCTGCGATGTCTCTGGGGCACGACGAGTCCCTGAGCATGATCGAGAAAGTACGCAAGGAGTATTAGATGCACATCCGGGCTGCAGTCCCGCCCAATGTCATGTGGTTCAAGTCCAGCTACAGCGACGCTCAGGGAGGCGCTTGCGTCGAGGGGGCCCGTCTGCTGGACGGCATCATGGCTGTACGTGACTCCAAGATCCCGGCTGGCCCCGTGTTTCTCTTCCAGGACGAAGCATGGGCGGCCTTCACTACCGGAGTGAAGGCCGGCGCGTTCGCTCAGCCACGGTTCTAGTCGGTCATCGCTTGCGTCGTCGGCCCGGCACTTCCTTGGGAGGTGCTGGGCCGACGACGTGTTGTCCCTTCGGGGCATGCCGATGCACCGAGCCGCGTCGGGCACGGCGTAGCGCATCGGAGTCCTCCCGGGGCCGTCGTGAGCGGAACCGAAGAACTTCGGCTGCCCGGTGGGGTATTGAAATGGTGAGACTATTCAGCCGGTACCGGAGTGCCGGGATCCATAGGGGCAATCGGACAGTCGCGTGTCGCGGCATCTTGTCCGATTCCGGAGTGGGGAGGCGAGGCCGTGGCGCGTCAGCCGAAGCCGCTGGATGACAGCGAGTCGATGCTCGGCTGGTTCGGCGTCGAGCTACGGAACTGGCGTACGGAGCGGCGACTCACGCAGGACGCCCTCGGGCTTAAGGTGCACGTCAGCGGCAACTACATCGGGAAGATCGAGAAGGCAGACAGACTCTGCAACCCGCAGCTGGCCGCGGCCCTTGACGACACCTTGAACGCCGGTGGTGCCTTGCGCCGGCTGTGGGCCCGGGTCGAGAAGGACTTGGAACGGCGGCGTCTTGAATCGGACAAGGCGTGTACGGTCGACGAGCTTCCCACAGTAGGAACCGTCGATAGGAGCGAGCCGGCGGCTCCCGCTCTCTACGATCGTCGCTTGCCGCCCTTCGAGCGCCGATCCTTCCTTGCCTTGGGCGGCGTCGCTGTTCTGGCAGCTGCCTCGCTGACGGATCGGGTGCCCGAACTGGCGAGCACCCCACTCCCCAGTTCGGTTCGGCTGCAGGACGTCGAAGAGGTTCGACTGGCCTCCACCTCCTTTGCGAAGGCGGACAACCTGGCAGGTGGCGGGGGACTTGCCCGCGAGACCGCCATCAGCCAGCTGAAGTGGGCCGCCGGGCTCTTGAGGGTGAACCGACCTCCGGAGTTGGAGGGGCCGCTGTTCACCGCAGTCGGGAGACTGGCCACGGCCCTCGGCGCATCTGCGTTCGACGCCTACGAACACGATGAGGCACGTGGGCTGTTGGAGTTCGGCACGGCTTGTGCGGAGGCCAGCGGCGACTGGCATCTCCGGGCTACGTCACTGAACTGGCTTTCACGGCAGGCAACATGGTGCGGGGCGCCTGATGCTGGTCTCACACTCGCTGAACATGGTCTCGTCCGGTCCGACCTGCTGACGCACCGAGAGCAGGCGATGCTGCACAACGCGCGAGCACGGGCTCTCGCCAAGATGGAAAGGGTGCAGGAGACACTTGCCGCCGTGGGCCACTCCGACGACGTGTTCGCAGACGCACGTGACGACGAAGACGTCGTCTGGATGCGGTACTACGACGGGGCTCAGCACCACGGAGACACGGCACATTCCCTATATGACCTCGCACTCTTGGCCGGGCGTTCGCCCCGTCGTGCAGCCGAGCGGTTCCGAATCGCCATCGACGGGCACGCGCCGAGATTTGTTCGCTCGCGTGCGATCTCTGGGACCAAGCTCGCCTCGCTCACCATGGCAACCGGGGATCCGCAGGAGGCGGTGGCGATCGCTCACCGTGCCATGGAGGATGCTGGCCGAGTACGGTCCAGGCGGACCGCCGACGATGTGCAGGAGCTGGTCGACCTCGCCCAGGTCCATGGAGAGAAGCCAGAGGTGGCCGAGCTGATCGAGCGGATCACCACTACCGTCCTCTCATGACCCAAAGCCGTACTGAGGCATCGCGCACCGTCCTCGAGGCAGCAGCCGCCAAGGCGGATCTGTCGACTCGCGGAGCGGAGGTGATTCGCTTGAGCGAGAACGAGTTGTGGCGCTTGCCTAGAGGCGTCGTCGCCCGCATCACTCGCGCTGGACAACAGGCCGCGGCACGGCGGGAGATCGCCATCACGCGATGGCTTGCTGAACGCGATGTGCCCGCTGTGGTGCCGCTCGCCCTGCAGCAGCCCGTCTACGTTGGCGAGCGAGCGGTGACCTTTTGGCAGGAGCTTCCCCCTCATCGGCAGGGCCGTACCGCGGACCTGGCTCCGCTCCTTCGCGGACTGCACGGCCTTCCCATCCCCGCCTTTGAGATTGGTGAGCTCGATCCCTTCGTACGCATCGAGACCCGGCTATCCCAGGCCCGTAGTCTCCCGGACGACGATCGCGCCTGGCTGCTGGCTCGACTTGCCGAGCTTCAGGCGGCTTGGGCCAACCTGCCAACTGGGCATCCCCGGTGCATCGTTCATGGCGATGCCTGGCGAGGCAACGTCGCCGTCATCGCCAACAGAAAGCCCATTCTGATGGATTTCGAGCGCGCCTCTGTCGGCCAGCCGGAATGGGATCTGACCTCGACGGCTGGCACGCTCGACACGTTTGGCTCGATCTCCCGCGGCGAGTATCTGGCCTTCTGCCGCGCGTACGGATACGACGTGAGGACCTGGGACGGCTATCCGGTGCTTCTTGGCACACGTGAGCTTCGCCAGGTCTCCATCGCTGTTCTGCTATCCGAAGGTAACCCGGTGGTTGCCGAACAGGCCCGGTACCGGATCGCATGTGTACGGGGCCAGCGCGGGCCTCGCCCCTGGGAGTGGGAAGCGGTCCCGTAGCCCCGGCGGCGTCGCGATCGGAAGCGCGGGCTGCGCCGAGCCGATGAAGGCGGCAGCCCCGCGTCGAGATGAGCTACTCGCCGTATGCGGCACGGATCCGGGCTTCATTCTCGGCCTGCGGCTCGAGGCCGACAGCGGCTCGGCGCGAGTCGAGGTGCTCCAGATCTTCTACAGGGTGCATCCGCCACTGTCCGTCGGTATCCCGGACGTACTGGCTGCCGTACACCTGAGGGAGTCCTTCGCTGACGCGGCACCGGTCGGTGAGGAGAGCCAAGTGGGCCGGGTCGGCATCGCCCGCGTCGACGGCTGCGGCCAGGAGATTGAGGGCTCGGTGCTGGAAGACCGGATTGGCATCCGCGTGTTGGGCAAGCAACCAGGCGGCTGTGGCGGCCTTTTCTCCCACCAGGGCGAATCCTGGCCATCCGTATTCATCGACGATGCGCGAGAGCGCGGCCGTGTTGTCGGCGTCGACGGCGCGCCACTGATCGACGTAGTCCGGTGGCCGCTCGTCATCGGACAGCATTCGAATGCGCTGGTCTTCGGCCATGCGTGCGCACAGCTCGGCAGTAAGCCGCGGACGGAGAGGGCTCAAAGCGTGTTCCCATCGTCACTGGAGTGATTGCCGGCGGCGCAGGTGATCACGTTGGTGATTCGACGCGCCGAAGGTTCTCCGCGAACGAACAACTCCGCCTCCACGAAGCCCTCGCCCGGTACATCAGCGGCCTCCCCACCCCGCTGACCGGCCCCAGCGGAACACCGTACGGACCCGTCTGGCCGCTGGACACCGTCCCGCTGGCCCGCTGGCGCGCCCACCTGATCGTTCGCCTCCAACAACACCCGTACTCCTACCTCTACGCCCCTGATCCGCAGATCGCCGCCGATCTCATCACAGGGGAGTACGTGTGACGCAGACGCCCGCCGCGATCCTGCCCAGCCGCGACGAACCCGCCACCATCACCGCCGTCACCACAGCTGTCGACACCGCGCTGAGCGACCCGCGCGTGGTCGTCATCCACGCCGACTCCTCCAACTGCTCGACGACCGGTGACCAGTTCACCGCCACCCCCACCAGGGCCCGCAAGATCAGCCTCACCAGCCTCCCCCGGGGTATGGGCGCCCAGATCTGGCAGCGCTCGCGAACCTGCCCAACACGGACGGACCCGTCCTCATTGCGGACACCGACACCCGCAACCCCGACCCAGCCCTCTACCGCGAGCTCCTCACACACGGAGAACACGAGTACGCCATCGCCGTCTACCCGCGCTACTGGGACGAGGCGAAGCTGACCTCAAACCTGGCCCGCCCACTGATCGCCGCCACCACCGGACACGACGTCCCCCAGCCCCTCGCCGGCGACCTGGCCCTCTCGGCCCGCGCCGTACGGACCGCCGCCGACAGGCTGGACCCCCAACTACGCACGGCTGTTGACGGATACGGCATCGACGCCTTCCTCTCGCTGACCGCCGCCCCCACTGGCCGCCTCACCTCCGTCGCCGTGCACCACCCGAAGGCGCACGCCGCATCGTTTTTCCACCTGCCACAGATCTACGACCAGGCCGTGCAGGTCCTCCTGGCCCCCACCGCCAACTGGCCCCACCGACTTGCGCCGGCCGCGAGCGCCCCGTCCTATCGCCCCTCACCGCAACCTCGACCCAGGCCGCCACGCCGCGATGCTGGCCACGCTCGATGAGCTCACACCCCCGGACCCTCGATACGATGCGTATCCGTGGCCGGTGGCTGTAGCCGACGCCTGGCACATCGTCAGCAACGGCGCCGCCCCTCACAAGGCGGCCCGCCGATTGTGGCCGCACTACGTCCACCGCGTCCGCACCTGGCTCACCGCCGCGACCCCGCCGAGCGAGAGAGCGGCGGTACTCGCCACCACCCACACCCGACTGTTCGGCGCTCTGACCGACCACACCGCACGGAGCCGCATCTCATGAGCACCCCGACCGGCGCCTTCTTCGCGTTCGCCCTGGAGCCCTTCCCCACCATCGCCCGCGGTGACGACCTCCCGTCCGTGATCACAGGGGTCCTGGCCCACCAGGCAACGAAGCTCCAGGACGGAGACGTGATCGTCGTCGCCTCGAAGGTCGTCTCGATCGCTGAGAGCCGGTTCGTCGATCTCGCGGGCGTGACCCCCAGCCCGGCCGCTCTCGACTTGTCCGCGCGCACCGGGAAGCCGGCCGAGATCGTGGAACTGATCCTCGGCGAATCCCGGGAGCACTTCGTGGCCGGCCCCCGCGGGCCGATCATCGCCCGACACCACCTCGGGTATCAGCTGACGTCGGCCGGCATTGACCGGGCCGGGGCCGACGGTGCGTGGCTGCTTCCCAAGGACCCCGACGCGTCCGCCCGCGCACTGCGCGACGCGATCACTGCCTTCAGCGGCGCCACCGTCGCCGTGGTGATCGCCGACTCCGACGGACGCGCGGACCGGCGCGGCGCCACCGTCATCAGCATCGGCGCTGCCGGCATCGCACCCCTGCGCGTCACCGAGCACACCGAGCCCGGCCAGAAGACCAAGCGGCAGGAGGAGACGATGACCGACCTGGTGGCCGCAGCAGCCGGCCTGATCCTCGGACAACGCGGGCGCGGCGCCCCCGTCGCCGTGCTGCGCGGCATCGCCTACCAAGGCAGCGACGAAGGAGTTGCCGCGATGCTCCACCACGCCCGATGACACGGCTGGCCCTGCTCGGTTCACCAGTCGACGGCGCCCTGTCGCCCGTCCTGCACCAGGCGGCCTACACCGCAATGGGGCTGCCCTGGACCTGCCACCAATGCAGTCCCCCAGACCTGCCACGCTTCCTAGGCACCCTCGACGGCAGCTGGCGCGGCTTCTCGCTCACCATGCCGCTCAAGCGCACGGTCGTTCCGCTCCTGGACGTGTCGCGTTCATTGGGGGCGCGCGGTGTCGGATTTGCGAGGGGGTGAGACCCGGTGTGTGACGACCAGGATAGGCGGGCACTTCAGGTGACCCAGTCGCCCAGAAGTGCCCGGTCGGTTATTCCTGCTGCGATGTCAACACGGTGGATCTGAAGCATCCGTCGCCCCACGGCCTCGAGGCGGCGATAAGTGTCTGGCCAGCTGCGGTGCTGTCTGTCACCTGCCTGAGTTAGACGGCTGCGAGGAAGTCGATGGCACGTTCATCGAGTTCGGCCGCGCACCGCAGGCCACGGGTCTTGAACGGGGCGAGGTTGCCGCGCATGTTCTTGACAGCCTTGCGGGTGCGGACGGACCGGACGCCGTCCATGTGGTCCATCGCCTGGCCCCAGGTCGAGCACGCCTGCTCGATGCTGCCGCGCTTCAGTTGCATCTCTGCACCGGCCACCAGGTCGAGGGCGACGATGCGGGCGTAGGTTCCGGCGGGGCGCGTGGCGGCGGCGCGGGCGTATTCGTTGGCGGCGGCCCGGTGGTCGCCGAGGGTTTCGTAGACCTTCGCGGTGCGGGAGTACACGGACGCGGCGGGCGGGCCCCAGGTCAGGGCCCAGAAGGGCACGTCGTCACCCGGGGCAGCAGCCAGCAGGACACGGGCTTGCTCAGCTTCGGCGAGGGCGGCCTGCCGGAGCCCGGTCTTGGCCAGGGTGTGGGCATGGACGACTCGGAACAGGGCCTCGGTCTGGGCGTCGACCTTGCCCTTCGCTCGGTTCAGGCCGGTCTCCGCGAGGCCCTGGCAGTGCTCGGGCCGGTGGAGCTTGAGGCCCTGCATGGCCATCGTGCGCATCACGAATCCGTCGTGGCCGGTGATACCGGACTCCGTGGCGAGGGCGTACGACTGGAGGTAGTAGCGCTGGGCGAGTCCTTGCTGACCGGCGTCATAGGACTTCCAGCCGAGCAGGTGCACGCCCCGGCTCGCGGCCGACAGCATGTGCTGGCGGACCTCGGCGCTGCGGAAACGGCCCCGGCACAGCGGAGCTACATCGTCCCGCAGATAGGTGACCAGCGCGCTGCGGCCGTGCTGTCCGCCGTGGCGTTCGTCCATCTCAGAGAACGCGGTGATCATGTCGCGGACGGCGGCGACCTCGGCCATGCCAATGGTCTGGCCGGTGCGGGCGGCAGCGGTGCGGACGGCGATGTCGCTGACGTAGGAGAGCGGCAGGGCGGCGGCAGCCACCGAGTAGGCGGAGGTTGTGACGAAGCGGCGACGGTCCAACTCGTACCTCCACATCGGAATTAAGGAGTCGATCGGGTCGGCCCCGAGGGTCAGTCCGATGCTGTCATGCCCGTCCTCGCCGACGGTGGCCAGCCCGAGGTCGGCGGGCGTCAGGATGCGGCCAACGCGGCGGGACAGAGCTACGGCCAGGTAGCGGCCGGTGTCGGCGCGCGGCCTGGCTCCGGCGATCCAGTGCTCGACGGCGGACTTGTTGGTCCGCAGGGTGACACCGCATTCGCCTGCCACCGTGCGGACCGCTTTGGCCAGTGCCTCGTAGGTCCAGCCAGATTCGGCGACGAGGTCACGGAGCTTGTCGTTCGGCGTGCGCGTGGTCATGAGCACCTGCCCGTATACCCGATATACCGCTTGGCTTGTCCGACACCGTACTGCGGTTCGGTCAACGGGAGTTGAATATCCCTCACGCCGATCGGGGCGGGGCCAGATGCGGCCCGCATCCTGCCTCGGGGTTCGCCGCACGTGGGCGTCCGCGCCGGTCGGCCGCACAGCACCTCGCCAGCGCGCGTGCTCCCGCTCACCTTGCTCCATGTGCGCCCGTCCATTCGCGACGAAGGGAAAGCCATGCCGAAGCACTCCGTGGTGTTGGACTGCTACACCGTTGAGCCCAGCGGACTCGGGGTTCCCCCGTACGTCTCCACCTACGTGCGGGCCGCCTGGTCAGCCTTGAGGCGGGCGAAGCCCGGGGCGGAGGTGAAGTACCTGACGATCGACGATGTCCGCTGGTGCCTGTCGGGAGGGAAGGCCGCCGTCGCTGAGCCGTTCAGCGACCCGCTGACGTACTCGGCGACCGTGAACCGCGCCGACGCCGTCCAGCTGCTGCGGGACGCGGACAGCGTCGTCGTGATCGCCGGGGACAAGGTGCCCTCGGTGCACCTGCACGCCGTCAACGCGAGCCTGGAAGAGATCGCGCGCGCGATGGCCTGCGTGCGGGGCCGCCGCTACCTGCTGGGCCCGATGGCGACCTACGCCAAGGGCAACGCCGAGTACGCGGGCCTCTTCGACGCCGTCCACACCCACACCATCACCTCGGGCGACCTCGCCATCGGCAGTAGCACCGGCGCCCCGTACGGGCAGCTGCGGGCCGACCGGGACTCCTTCAACGGGCTCATCGAGCAGATGCCGTGGAAGCCGATCGCCGAGCTGGAGCTGTACCGGGGCTGTACCCGCCGGGTGTTCTGCGACTTCTGCAACGAGCCGGAGAAGTCTCCGATCGTCGCCTTCCGCAATGTCGATGACGTTCTCGAGGAGACCGACCAGCTGTATGCGGCTGGGGTCCGCAATTTCCGCCTCGGGCAGCAGACCTGCTTCTTCTCCTACCAGAACCGGGACGCCGAGGTGATCCAGAGTCTGCTGGCCGGCATCAGGGAGCGGTGCCCGGAGCTGGAGGTCCTGCACATCGACAACGCCGACCCGCTCGCCGTCGCCTCCCCCTCGGGCAAGCGCATCGCCCACCTCGTCGCCGAATACTGCACCGAGGGCAACTGCGCGCCCATGGGCATCGAGTCCTTTGACACGAAGGTCATCGACACGAACCACCTCACCTGCACGCCGGAGATCCTGATGCGGGCCGTCGAGCATGTGAACGAGGCGGGCGCCGCCCGTGGCCCCGGCGGGCTGCCCAAGCTGCTGCCTGGCCTGAACCTGATCTACGGCCTGCCCGGCGAGAGCCACGCCACCCACATCGCCAACCTGCACTGGCTCGGCCGCATACTCGATGCGGGGCTGCTGTGCCACCGCACCAACGTCCGCCAGGCCCGCGCCTTCCCCGGCACGCCTCTCGCGAAAATGGGCGAGCTGGGCCCGCTGCCCTCCGCCGAGCACTTCGCCTCGTGGAAGGCCGACATCGACTTCGGCTGGGACCAGCCGATGAAGGAACGCGTCTACCCCACCGGGCTCCTCATCCCCGGTCTGCACTCCTACTTCGTCGGCCACGACGGGACCTGGTGGCGACGGCTCGGCTCCTACTCCATCCAGATCGTGGAGGAGTTCTCGGCCACCCCCGTCGGCACGGAGGCGGGCCTCACGGTCACCGGGCACGCCCCCGCATGATCTTCGGGAAGCAGGTGGACTGCTGGTTCGCTCCGCCCTGCGCGACCTCGCCGTCGCTCCGGGCACGGTCGAGGTAACGACGTTCGGGCCGGACCACCCTGGCCGGGACGCCCGCGGCTTTTACGAACACCTCGGCTTCGCACCTGTCCTGCCCCTGTCGGCGGGCGGCACGCGCCAGACCTACCGACTCCGCCTGTCGGATGGGTGACGTCCGCTCCCGGGCCGTGCCCACGGACTGCCGCCTGCATCAACTCCAAGAGGACAACAGGCCGAGAGGCAAGCACCGACTGAGTTCCGGCCGCGCGAGGAGGAGAGTGTCGTGAAGAGCACCAGAGCACGCATCGCCATCCCGGTGGTGATCTTGGGTGGGGGACCCTGCGGACTCGCATGCGCTCACGAACTCCAGCGCCTCGGTCACCGCGACTGGGTACTGCTGGAGGCCGCGCAGACGGTCGGGGGCTTAGGATCCTCGGTCGTCGACGAGGCCGGCTTCACCTGGGATCTCGGCGGTCACGTCGTGTTCTCCACGATGAAGAGCTTCGACGCGTTACTGGACGAGCTGTTCGCGCCGCATGACCTGCTGCGCCACGAGCGCTCCTCGTTCGTCCGGCACAGCGAACAGTGGGTGCCCTACCCCTTCCAGCAGCACCTGCACCACCTCCCCGTGGCCCAAGCCCAGAAGTGCCTGGACGATCTGGCCATGGCCCAGGCCCGCGGCCCGGCCTCTTCGGGAACGGACTTCGGCGTGTGGCTGGAGGCCACCTACGGTCCGGCCCTGGTGAAGGAGTTCTTCGCCCCGTACAACCACAAGATATGGGCCACCGCCCTGAGCGAGATGTCCTCCTCCTGGATAGCGGAGCGGGTCGCACCCGCCGACACCAGTGCGCCGCGAAGGAGGGTGGCGTCGGGAACGACGTCAACGAGCCGGTGGGGCCCCAACTCACAGTTCGCCTTCCCGGCGTCGGGCGGCACCGGCGCGATCTGGAAGCGGCTGGCCTCCCGCCTGCGCGGCGACGTCCGAACGGGGCAGGCCGTCCTGCGCATCGATGAGGCGGCGAAAACCCTGCTGACCTCTGACGGCAGCACCCTCTCCTACGGGAGCCTGGTGGCCACCGGCGCGCTCGATCAGCTCGTCGCGATGACGGCCGGGGCACCCGCGCACGTACGCCAGGCCGCCACGACCCTGAAACACACCACCGTGGCCATGGTGGGCCTCGGCTACAAGTCACCGACCACCGACCGGCGTTCGTGGCTGTACTTTCCCGGCCGTGAGGCGCCGTTCTACCGGGCGACGAACTTCTCCCGGTACGCACCGGCCAATGTCCCTCACTCCGACCCCAGCCGGTACTCGGCCTGGATGACCGAGACGTCGCTGCCCGCCGGAACCCTCCTCGACGAGGCCGCCCTGGTCGAGGAGTGCGACACAGCTCTGCGGCACTGCGGTCTGGTTCCCGACGGCGCCCAGCGCGTCAGCGGCCACCTGGAACTGATCCCGTACGCCTACCCGGTCCCGACCACCGGCCGGGACACGGCCCTCGACCGCATCCAGCCATGGCTGGAGAGCCACGAGATCTACTCGCGCGGACGCTTCGGCACATGGCGCTACGAGATCGGCAACATGGACCACGCCGTCACCATGGGCCAGGACATCGCCCGGCGGCTCGTCCACGGCACCGCCGAGAGGATCTACACGGCTCCCCGCCCGGCTGCCCGGGAGGCGGTTCATGGGCGCTGAACTCCGCCTCGATGCCCATCCGGTCACGAGCTGGCTCCTGCTCGGCGCCGCGCCCGACAGCACACGCGCCGTGGACGAGCTCCTCGACCGGGGCGTCACACACGTCCTGGACTGCCGGACCCCGCGCCCGATGCCACCGCCCGCGGCCATCTGCCCCGGCCTGGTGTGGTGTTCGGCGCCCACCGAGGACGAAGGCGCCTCGCGCGGCACCGACTGGTACGCCGCCTGCCTGGCCTTCGCCGAACGGGCGGCACGCGAGGAGAACGCCCTGCTGTACGTCCACTGCGCGGCCGGAGTGAACCGCTCCCCGGCCGCCGCGTACACGATTCTGCGCTCGCGCGGATGGACAGCCTCCGCCGCGCGGTCCCGCATCCTGGCCTGCCGTGCCCAAGCCCGCCCCCGCTATTTCGAGGACGCCGAACAGTGCCTGGCCGAACTGGGCCTCGTCGAACAGGAGAGAGCGTGATCCGCGCCAGCCGGCTGCTCGCCGCCGCCTACACCGCCAGGGCCCTGTATATGACGGCCTCCCTGGCCCTGTCCTACCGGTCCCTGCGCACCGAGGCCGATCGCCCCGAGGAGGAACTTCCTGAGGAGACGCCGACCCTGACGGTGATCATTCCTGCGCTGCGGGAACAGGCAGTGATGCCCCGCTCGCTGGAGCACTTCGCGGCTCTCGCCGCCCGGTGGCCGACGTTGCGCGTCCTGGTCGTCACCGCGGCACGCGAGGCTGCCGAGACCCCCAGCGGCCGGCCAACCACCGAAGACGTGTGCCGGAACCTGGCTCACCAGCACAACACCAGGCTCGGCAGGGAGGTCTTCGTCGTCGTGTCCTACCCGGGGCAGGGCCGCCGGGCCTCCCAGCTCAACTACGCCGTGGCGGCGTTGGACAAGCTGTCCCCGCCCGCCGGGGACTACGTTGCGGTGTTCGACGCCGACGCGGTCCCCGATGCCCGGCTTGCCTCCCAGTTCGCCCGCGCTGCGAAGGGGCGGCCCGCGATGATCCAGCAGCCGATGCTGCCCGCCTTCCCCGGCAGCAGCAGCGGGCGGCGCTCGGCGGTGATGTCCGGCCAGGATCTTGCCGCGTTCCGCCGCACCCTGGGCATCGAGTACCGCCGTATCCAAGTGGCCCGCTGGTGTGCTCCCGGCAGGTGCCCCCGGCTGCTGGCCGCGCTCGCGCGCCCGATGGTCTACGGGGTGGGCTCCGGGCTCATCGTGCGCCGAGACAAGATCGAGGACATCGGGTTCTTCCAGGAACCGCACGATGACCTCGCCGTCGGTCACCGCTTGAGCATGGCCGGCGAGCCGATCGCGGTTCTGCCCTCGGTCAACATCGTCGAGCCGTACCAGAGCGTGGGGGCGATGGCGCGGGCGTTCAGCAGCGTGGCCTTCGCGAACGCCGCGACCCGCCACGACTACCGCTTCGCCAAAGCGCACCCCACCCGTCTCTCGGCTGCCGGGCAGCGGCTCCTGGCGGCCCGCGCTCTGGCCGATGGTGCGGCCTGGGCGCTGGGACCGGCGGTGATGGGCGCCGCCGCCACCCACCTGGTGGTGAGGCGGCGGTACGGGCCGCTGGTGGCCGCCGCTCTGGCAGCGGGCCTCCTCGAGCCGGTTGTGGCCTACCGGCTGCGCGGACGCGTCCTCGACGACTTCCGAGCGGCCAGCCCTGCCGACGGGACCTGGCGGCAGCCGCCCCCCGCCGCGGCCGTCGCCACCTACATGCTGCAGCCCGCGGTGAGCGCGCTGGGTCCGTGGTTGCTGGGCGTGCGCGCGAGTTTCGCCCAACTGACCGGCCGGGAACTGAGGTTCACCAAGACCGAGCACCTGGGCGAGATCGCCCCCGAAACCCGAGGAGGCACCGTTCATGGGTGATCTGGACATCGGCTGGGCCGTGCCCACCGCGTTCCCCGAAACCGGCTGGAGCCGCGCGTTGGTCGACGAGCACCTCGAACAGGCCCGGCGCGAAATACCGGCGTGGGACGACCCCGAGCAGACCCGGCTCGGCTTCGCGATGGCCGCCCCGCATCCGGAGGCGGTACGTGTCCTGGGCGACTGGTCCGCGCTCAACACCAACAACGTTGGCACCCACACCCGCTTCGGGGAGGGCAAGGCGGGCACCCGGCGACTGGAGAAGGAAGCCCTGGCCGTCCTCGCCGGCCTCTATCGCGGCGGCGCCCTCGACGGACATCTCACCGGCGGCGCCAGCGAAGCGACCCTCGCCGCCCTGCGGATCGCCCGCAACCTGCTGCGCGCCGACGGCCACCAGGTCCGCGTGATCACCTCCGACCTGTGCCACGCCTCGGTCGGCAAGGCCGCCGAGATCCTCGACCTCGACCTGGTCCGCCTGCCTGCCGGGCCCGCCTGGACCCTGACCCGCGAGCAGGTCCGCCACGCCGCGCAGGAGGCGATGGCGGCCGGGATCACCGGCATCATCGTGGTGGCCACCGCCGGCTACTACAACAGCGGCTTCGCCGACCCCGTCGACGAGATCGCCGCCGATCTGCGCGACCTCGCCTTCCAGCACCCCGGACAGGCGGGATGCTTCCTGCACGTCGATGCCGCCCACGGCGGATTCGTCTTCCCCTTCACCGCCCCCGATCTGCCCTTCGACTTCCGCAGCCCTGGTGTGCACTCCATGGCCGTCGATCCCCACAAGGCCGGCCTCATGCCCTACTCGTGCGGGGCCCTGCTCGTGCGCAAGGGACTGCTCGAACACGTCACCCGCATCGACCCGCACACCCGGATCCCCGACGAGACCGTGCTGGGCTCCCGCCCCGGCGCCACCGCGGCAGCCCTGTGGGCCACGCTGCACACGCTGGGCCGTACCGGCTACACCGCCCTGACCACCCGCTGCCTCGAACACCGCGACCAGCTCACCGCCGCCGTACGGGCCGCCGACCCCGACGCCCTGCTGGTGCCCGCCCCGCACGCGCCCGTCGTCTCCGCCGCCTTCAGCCACCCCGGCGGACGGCTGCCGCCGGAATTGTGCGACCGCTACCGGCTCGTCCCCCTCAGCCTCCCGGACCCGGACGGGGGCGGCGAGACCCACCTCTTCTACCACTTCTACGCCTCCGCCTCCCTGACCGATGCCCAGATCACCGCGTTCGCCGGGCACCTGGCCGATGCCACCGCCCAAGCCCGCGCGACGGCTTCCGACGGCCGCGGCAGCGGCAGCGGGCGGAGCATCACCTCCGAGGTGGTCGCGGACACCCGCACCCACACCGACTGCTTCCGTCACTTCGTCGTCCACCCCGAAGGACGACGCGATCCGCAGGTGCCGGGCTACTCCTTCCACACCTTCGCCCACCGGCGCGCCACCGGCGAGCAGATGCAGGACATCCGCTGGGGTGAGGCGCGGGCCGGCGGCGACCTGTGGATCTACGCTCCCGACCTGAAGAATCCCTTCGCCAATGAGCTGATGGGCGTACGCACCGAGCGCTATTTCCTCGAAGTCCTCGACCTCCACCAGCAGCAGTTGTCCCTGGTCGGCGCGATCCACGCCACCATGCTGCTGCCGGACTCCCTGCGTGTCCTGCTGAACTTCGAGGCGGACGGCACCTTCCGCTCCGCCGAGTACAAGGCCCTCGGTGAAAACGGAGCCGACGAGCTGCAGATCTTCCCCGACGCCATCACCGCCAAGATCGGCAAGGACGCGGCGGGATTCCTCCGCCCCCACAGCGACGACTACTCCTTCTCCATCGACACCTCGGCCGAGATCAGGGTGCGCCGCACCGACGGCGCCGCCGCCCCCGTCGTCCAGACCGCCCGTCACAACGCCGATGTGCTGCTGCCGCGCCGCCGGCACCTTCGGCGCGAGCAGTTCCGGCGCTTCCCGAACCGGTTCTTCGACACCGAGCTGGACATCGAGGCCGGCTGGACCTGGACCGGCACCGCCTACCTGGCGGAACTTCTCGCCCCCACCAGCATCGGCACCGTACTGGCGGCACGCTCCGCGACCGCCGGACTGTGCACCGTGGACGGCAGGGTCAGCGACAGCGGCCTGCACCTGGCGCTCACCGCGCTGTCCGAGCCCAGGACCTGTGCCATCGAGCTCGCCGCGCCCTTCGACCTCGGCCGTCATCTGCACGACGCACTGCCCCGCCTGGACGTTCGCGACCCGGACCAGCTCGGCGTCGAGCAGGTCATCGACTTCGCCGAGGACGTCCACGAGGTGTTCATGCGCGACGGACTGCCCACCAGCCTCGTCATCGCGGGAGCCGGCCGATGACCACAACCACGCTCGACCACACGGCCCTCAGCCGTCTCCTGCCCGGCGCCAAAACCCTCAGCGCCCTGCCCTTGCCTCAGGGCCGCTTCAACACCTGCTGGCACCTTGCCGACTCCGACCGCGCCTATCTCCTCAAGCTCAACGACCGTGAGGGCGAAGCCCATCTGCGCCAGATGGCCGCGGCCATGAGCGACGCGAGGGCGGGCGGCGTCGCGGTCCCGCAGGTCCTGCGCGTGGGCGCCGACCCTGACCTTGGCCCCTTCCTGCTCCAGGAATGGCTGGATGGCCGCACCTTCGCCGAAGCCCGCCAGGACAACGCCATCACGGCGGACCTGTGGCCGCGGCTCGGGCACCAGATCGCCCTGCTGCACTCCATCCAGCCACCACGTCCCCTCGTGGCGACACCGGCCTCCCGTGCCCGCCATCTTTCCGACCTCCTGGACGGCTTGCGCCGGCACCGGCTGATTCCCACCGCGCTCGCCGAGGCAGCCCGCCAGCGCGGTCTGCCTTTGGCCGAAACACTCGGCGACCACGAGTGCGTGAATACCCATCAGGACATCCACCCGGATAACATCCTCATCCGTCCCGGCGGCAAGATCGCCCTGCTCGACTTCGACCACGCCACCACAGCGGAATACGCCAGCGACTTCGTCAAACTCGACCGCTGGTGCCTGCCCTCCGGCCACGACCGGCGACAGATGCTGGACGCCTACTGGCAGCAACGGGGGGAAGTGGCCGACCCGTTGTTCGAGCAGCGCCTCGCCTTCCACCGCCTGGTCATCACCCTGTCGTACTTCCTGTACTGGCACGGCCGTGACCCCACCCAGCTCCCCGGGTGCACCGCGGCCCTGCGAACCGAACTGGAGCGAACATGACCGCCAACGACACCGCCACCACCGCCGTTCCGGCTCCCGCACCGGTCACCGGGCCCGGTGTCCAGGTCGTCGCCGCACTGCTGCGCCGCGACGACCACATCGTCCTCGTCCAGGAACAGCGTGACGGAAAGGAGATGTGGTCCGTCCCCGGCGGCGGCGTCGAGCGCGGCGAACTCCTCACCGAGGCCCTCGTCCGCGAGGTCAAGGAAGAGACCGGCCTGAACCTGAGGGCGGTGGGCCCGCTGGCCTACCTGGTCAACACCACGACCGACAGGTACCCCTCCACCGTGGTGTTGACCTTCGACTGCACCGAGTGGGACGGCGAGATCGCGGTGCACGACCCGGACGGCAAAGTGACCGGCGCGGTCCTGCTGCCGCTGACCGAGGCCAAGGCCGTCCTGGCCTCTTCTACCGCGACCCGACCCGAGATCGAACCCCTGCTGGACTACCTCGACAGCCTCAGCGCCGGCCGCGTGTGGTCCTACCGGGACGACCTGCCCATCGAATGACCGCGCCCGGGACACCGGGAGCCGGGAGAGGACTTATGACGCTCACCCACGACCTCGACTCGATCACGGCCACGCTCGACCCGCTCGGCGCCGACGCGGTGATGAGGGCCTTGCCCCAGGCCAACATCGCGGCCGACACCACCTGGCTGCGGACCCGAGCCGAGCTCCTCTCCCGGCACGCCGCCTCGATCCGTGACGTCGCCCCCGCCCGGGCGGCGTTACGGGACCTGGGCATGATCACCGCCTCCCTCGCGCGCCACACCTCCCGCCAGGTCCCGCCGCCCGCCGTCGAAGCGGCCATGCTCCACCTGGGCGCCACAGCCGACGAGGTCCCCCGGGAGACCGTGTACTCCTACGCGACCCGCAACCCCCGTGGTCCCCGAAGGCGCTCCTTCACCGACACCCCAGGCGAGCACGTCTTCATCGACGAGGTCACCGACGCCAGCCACGCCCTCGACGACGCGATCCGGCACTGCGCGGGCATGCCCGAGGCGGCCAACCAGAAAGCGGCCGATACTCTCGCCGCGACCGTCCACGAGCGGCTGCGAGCCTTTGCTGCACATCTGCTGACGGTCAAACGCACGCTGACACCGGAGTACTTCACCGGTCTCCTGCGTCCGTACTACCCGCCCCTGGACATCGACGGGACCACCTACTACGCGCCGGGCGGCGCTCAGATGCCACTGCTCGTCCTCGACGTGCTGATCCTCAGCCAGGCCGCCACCGGCAACCTCGCTGCCTGGTACGAGCAGTACCTCACCGACAACGTCCTTTACCTGCCGCCGCACCACCGTGCCATGGTCGACGCAGCTCGCCGGACTCCGGGTCTTGCCCGTCTCGCCCGCCACCGCCCGCACCTGCGGCCGGCCGTCGCCCTGCTCATCGATGACCTGCTGCGCTTTCGCCTGCCCCACCGCCAACTCGCACGGGACAACATGGCCGTCCGGGCTGACGGGGCCCTCGGCAGCGGCGGCTACACCACCAGCGCTCTCGACCGCCTGCTCGACGTCACCGAAAGTGCCCGCGCCCTTCTCAGCCCCGGGAGTCCCGTATGAGCGCCTCCATCGACAGCGACTTTCCGCCCTTCCCGCTCGGCGCCCCACGCTCCCCGCTCGCGCTCGACCCCAGGGCCAGCAACCCGCCGCAGCCGGTTGCGGGTCACGTACGCCTGGACTACCCCAGCCGCATCAACGCCATGGCCCTGGACTCCAGCAAGATCGTTCCCAGTCAGGGCGCCTACCTCGCGGGCGAACTCCTCCTCGCCTGCGACCTCATGCGCCGTGTCGAGGTCGAGATCGTCGGCGACGGGCCCGCCGTCCAGACCACCCCTGACTGCGACCACCCGGTCCTTGCCCGGCACGCCGCGCTGCTGATGCGCACGGTACTCGGCACCCGAGAGCGGCTGCGGGTACGGGTGAGCGCCCCGGACCTGCCCGCGCACCTCGGACTCGGCTCGAGCAGCGGGCAGATCGCCGCCGTGGCCGCGGCCGTCAACGAGCTCTACGGACATCCCGTCTCCGCCCGACGGCTCGTCAAGTTCCTGGCACTCAACCACGGTGAGGAGATCGACCACGACGACGCTCACCTTCTGCCGGTCCAGTGTCTGGGCGGATCCGCGACGGCCGGGCTCATACCCGGCGCGGTCCAGGTGATCGCCGGCGCGCAAGTTCCGCTGCTGCAGGCCGACCTGCCCGAGGACATGCGCATCGTGCTCGGCATGCCCCACGACCCGGTGATCTGGGACGCCCGCGACAGCCTCGCCGCCGAGGCCCGCCACTTCGACGCCTTCACCACCACCGGCCGCACGTACGGCCCCGAGATCGCCTACCGGCTCCTGCACGACGCCTGGCCCGCCCTGCTCGACGGCGACCTCCGGCCGCTCGGCAGCTTGCTCTTCGACTATCGCTTCCGGATGGGGAGCCTCGCCAACTGCGCCTTCTCCCACCCCGAGTTGCTGGCCACCGGCGAGAAGGTCGAACACATCTTCACCGAGCACCTCGCCGAGGTTCTCACCCTATCCTCCGTCGGTCCCACCTTCGCCGTCCTCACCCGCACGCCCGTACGGTGCGAGCAGGCGTTCGCCGACGCGGGACTGCGGACCGTTCGCTGTCAACCGTGGAACAGCGGCTACACCCTCCACGGCCAGGAGGAACAGTGACCCACACTGAACCAGCACCCACCGGCACCTACTGGAACGACCGCGCCACGGTCGCCGCCTTCGCCGAGCTGCCCACGCCGCCCTACCTCGCGGATCTGCTCACCGCCCCGGTGCCCGACGCCGCCCTCGCGCTCGACGCGGGCTGCGGTGCCGGCCGGAACGTACCCGCCCTGGCTGCCGCGGGCTACCGGGTCCTCGCGATCGACCTGCACCCCGGCATGCTGCACCAGGCCCGCCGCCACGCCGGACCCCGGACCGTCTTCGCCGAAGCCGACGTCACCCGCCTCCCTCTGGTCGACCAGCGGGTGTCCCTCGTCGTGTGCCACGGCGTCCTGCACAACCTCCACCACCGTGACGCTCTCGCCGCGGCGCTGCGCGAGCTGCACCGGGTCCTTCGCCCCGGCGGAACGCTGTCGCTGAACCTCTTCACCGCCCATCACCTCGACCCGTGCCTCACTCCCCTCGGCGACGACCGGTACGCACTGCCGAATGGCCAGCACATGACGCTCCTTTCCCCCGAGGACCTGCTCGGATTCATCCATGACGCAGGACTCGTCCCGAGCGGGGAAGCC
This sequence comes from Streptomyces sp. NPDC048275, assembly GCF_040652275.1. Lineage (NCBI taxonomy): Bacteria > Bacillati > Actinomycetota > Actinomycetes > Kitasatosporales > Streptomycetaceae > Streptomyces > Streptomyces sp. NPDC048275. The sequence continues at coordinate 7,676 of NZ_JBEZLR010000060.1, read as the reverse complement.
GTGCAGTACCTCCGCCCGGGAGACCCGGGGCAGCGCTCGGTATGGCGCGCGATCCTCACCCGGCCGTAGCCCATTCCGAAGGGACCACTCGTGCTTCTCGTCGCGGCCACCACCGATTCGCCGACCGACCCCGGTGTCGCCTACGCCCATCTCAGCGTTCCCGTGTCCGGCCCCGCTCTCGTACTTGACGGGCCGACCCTGCGCCGTCAGCGGTGGCTTGGGCCCAACGGCGGCCCGCCGAAGGAGGCCGTCCCCGGGGTGGTCCGCGTCCCCTTATGGGCTTGCCATGTCGACGAATCCACCGGTGAGGCCGCCTTCTTCGTCACCGTGGAATGGCGTCCGGACGCCGTCGTCCTGGCAGCCTTCCACCGCACCACCGTGTCCGCCGACGCGTCCGGAGATCTCACGGCGTGGGCCTGCCGCATCGCAGATGAGCGTGCTGCGGTGAACTTCCCGCTGCCCCGCCCCGGGCAGCGCTCCGGACAGGGCCCGGAGGCCGAGGAGAAGATCACCCTCACCGTCCCGGCCAATCCCGCCGCGGTCGCCCGACTGCTGCGCGATCACCTGCCCGCTACCGGTGTGCCGGTCTGCGGCCCCACCATCCACCGGCGGGTCCTGCGCTCGGACATCTATCTGCCGCCCGGTCCCGGACGGCGCGAATACGCCGCCCTCACACCCCGTTCCGATGGAACCTGGTGGGCCAAAGCCAAAGTCCTCAAGGACGGCCGTCTCAACAAGATCATCCGCCCCGCCGCCACCCGTGAGGAGGCCCTGGCCCAGGTGGCAGAAGTCCTCGGTCACCCACGCCTCATGCATGCCGGCCTGCTCCAGCGCGCCACCTGGGACCTGTCCTCGCCGGCCGACACGGACGGCCACTGGTCCACCGTCACCGTCGACACCACTACCCTCGCTCCGCGTCCCGGCACCCTGCAGCAGGTCGAGATCGAGTACGGGGCCTGCTTCACCGCCGCTCCCTTCACTGCGACCGCCTCCCAGATACGGCAGTCCGTGGCCCAGACCGCCGACACCGTCGCCGCCGTCCTGACGGCTCACGACATCCCGCACGCCCGCAACGGCCAGAGCAAGATCGAACACTTCCTCGCAGCCGGAGATGCCGATGCCCGCCGCTGATCAGGTCATATCCATGCTCGACGCCTTCCTCGACGGCGACACCCCTGCGGCCTCCCTCGACGCGTGGTGCGCCGAGAAGATCACCGTCCAGCTCAGCGGTCTCACGATCGAGGTGCTCGCATCTACCAGCACCGCGACGACCTACGTACAGCGCCTGTTCACGCCGCCCAGCAACCTGTGGAACGTCGTACGCCCCGACGCCGCAGCCACCGGCGTCACCGAGACGATGCGCTGTCTCGCCCTGCCCCGTGCTCACGTCTCGGCCCTTGCCGAGCGTGTCCGTTCACGGGGCACCGGAGCACCACGCCCTGCACTGATGCACGTCGGTGCCCCGGCATCATGGCACCAGATGCCCGGCGGCCCGGTACTCCTGACCGATCCCGATGCCGGGATCGCGCCGCAGCTCATCGTCCGCCACCCCGACAGCTTCACCGTCATCACCTGCGACGACACCGACGCCACGATGAACGCCGCCCGGCATCTCCGGGAGATCGGCTACCGGCGGGCCGAGGACGACGGCTGGGTGTGCCTGCACGCCTCGGCCGCCACTATGGACGGCCGCGGCATCCTGGCCGTCGGCGACTCCGGCGCCGGCAAGTCCACGCTCGCGCTCGCGCTGGCCACGACCGCGAAGGGCGCCTTCCTTTCCAACGACCGCACCATGATTGCCACTTGCTCAGGCGTGGCTCCGCAGGCTGTCGCCATGCCCGGCCCGGTCCGGCTCAACGGCGGCACCCTGCAAGCACTCGGATACGCGAGCGCCGAGCTGTGGGACCTCACGCGTCCCCAGTCCACGATGAACACCGACTGGCAGAACTTCCGCGGCTCCAACAAACTGCACATCCTCCCCTCCGAATGGCATGAGCGCACCGGCACTCCATTGGCCACGACCTCAACCGTGGATCTCGTCGTCTTCCCGCAGGTAGTCCAGGGCTCCCAGGAGCTACATCTGCAGGCGATGCACCCAGAGTCGGCCCGGGAGCTGCTGGGCGCTCAGTGCATGTCGCCGGGCGACAACATCTACGTCAGCGACTGGCTCGGCATCCGGACGAGCAGCCCCGACGACCTGGCGCGCAAGGGAGCCCGCGTTGTCGACGCCCTCGCCGACCTGCCGGCTGTCAGCCTGCGATTTGGCACCCGTACCCCGTACGCCGCCGTCACCGAGACCGTGCGCGCGGCCTTCAGCAGCCCCGCTTCAAGCCGATGAGCGCCACAGTGATTCCCCCGAGCAACCGGCTCCTCCGCCTGCCCGGCGCCGTGGCCAAGGTCTACCGCGAACCCTGGCGCGCGCACACCGAGAAGGCAGCTCTGCAGAGGCTTTCCGAGGCCGGCATACGAGCCCCGTCCGTACTCGCGGGCGGTTCCGTCCGGGGCCGCCGACTGCTGATCCAGCGACGTCTGCACGGCACGCCGCCAGGCCGTGGTGAGGAGGCTCTGCGGCGGGTCATCCCCTACCTACATCGCGTCCACCACATCACCGGCCCCGGCTTCGGCCGTCTCTTCGACCCGGTGGCCGCAAGCTGGGGGGACTACCTGCGCGAGCGGCTCGTCTCATATCAGGCCGCGCTCGCCCGCCACGGATTCCACGATGCCGCTGCCACAGCCGAGGCACTGGCGAGTGCGCCCCCGCCCGAGCCGGACGCGCCTCGTCTCTTGCACAACGATCCGGAACCCGGGAACTTCCTGTTCGGGCCAGCCGGTACCGCGGGCCTCGACTGGGAGCTGGCAATCTACGGGCATCCAAGCCTCGACTACGCCCGGGCCGCTCATGCCTTCGCCGTCCATCCGGTCCAGATGAGCCGACTCCTTACTGACCACGGCATTCCGCACTCAGAGGAGACCTTGGCCGCCTACCGCTCCGTTCACCTGCTCGGACGTCTCATGTCAGCGGTCACCGCCACCCCGCCCGACCACGTAGCTGCCCAGCGCCACGCACGAGACCTGATCACAAAAAACACCTGACGACGCGACAGCGAGGCCCCCATGCAGGCACGTCACCCCCGCATCGGCCCCCCGGCCGACCATCACTCGTCCACCTCACCACACGAACGCGACCCGCTCGGCGCCGCTTCACCACCCGGCTCCAGCTGCCTGACACCCGGCACCTGCGACCACGGGAATCCTCCGGACCCGGACCGCTACGACGCGGTGCTCTTCGACTGGGACGGAACGCTTGTCAACAGCCATCCCCTCAACTTCCGCGGCCTCTCCCGCGCCTGCGCCAGCTGGGGTCTCACGCTGAACGAGTCGTTCTACACGTCCAGGATCGGGACCTCCGGTGCAGAGCTGATCAGCGAACTGGCAGCCGCCACGGGGACCCACGTGCCGATCGACGAGGTTGTCGCCGAGTGTCTCGACCTGATCCTCGACGAGATCGCCAAACTGCAGGCATACCAGCCGGTGGTCCAGCTTGCCGAGACTCTGCACGGCCGCCTGCCCCTGGCCATCGCCTCGGGCGGTGCACGCCGAGCCGTCCACGCCGGCCTCGACGCCACCGGCCTACGCCCCCTATTCACCGACGTCATCACCGGTGAAGACGCCCCTCGGGGAAAACCGGACCCGGGACTGTTCCTCCTCACCTCGGCACGCCTCGCCGTCGCACCAGCACGCTGCCTGGTCTACGAAGACTCGACCGAAGGCGTGCAGGCAGCCAAGGCCGCAGGCATGGACGTCGTGGACGTTCGGTGCTTCCGAACATAATCCAGCCGAGCCCCCAAGGAGTGCACTGACGGCACTCGAACGCGCAGAACCGGCACGGGCCTCTTCGCATGCAAAGGATCCGTGCCTGTAGGGCATCGCCGGCATCAGTAGGCACTGCTGCTCGCGTAGCGTGACGCGGGTGATGGTGGGCACCGAAGAGACACGGCTGGTGATCGTACGAGGCAATAGCGGCTCGGGAAAATCGAGCATCGCGGTCGGCATGCGTGAGAGGTTCGGGCGCGGACTAGCTTTGGTCAGCCAGGACAACATCCGCTGTGTGGTTCTGTGCGAGCACGACCGGCCCGGGGCGGCGAACATCGGCCTGATCGACGCCGTCGCCCGCTACGCCCTCAATGCGGGCTATCACGCGGTGATTGAGGGCGTCCTCTACGCCGAACACTACAGCGACATACTGGCCCAACTACGTGCCGACCACCGTGGCGTGAGCCACGGCTACTACCTGGACATGCCTTTCGAGGAAACCCTGGCCCGCCACGCCACCAAGCCCGATCTCGCCCACATCAGCGAGGCGCAGCTACGCTCCTGGTACCGGGAACATGACCTGCTGCCCCGCGCTATGGAGACGGTCATTGGTGCCGACAGCACTCTGGCCGAGACAATCGACCGCATCATGCGTGATACCGGACTGGCAGACCTTACGGCTCCGGAGTAGCTGGCGTAGGAAGGTGTCAAGCCCCCTCTCTGTCAGCCTTGGGTGAGACGTCCCGATTGATGTTCAGTCTCTACAACTTGTCATTTAACCTCTGACCTCGAACGTCGCCTCGTACGTGCTCACTCGTTGGGGAGTTCGCCGGGCACGCTGACGGCCCTCGCATGAGCATGCGTTCCGCCACGGAAACACGTTCATACGAAGGCCGCAGAGGTGAGCTTGCTGCACGACGACGCCCGGCGCGACGCGTTCGACTTCACGTCACACTTCCGGGAAGACCTCTACGCGTGTCTCACTCGCCGCGGGGACACTCTGTTCGAGCTGGTCGACGCGATGCTCTGCGAGAACGGGCCGGTGACCTCGCCGGTGGAGCTGACGTTGTTGGCCGAACACCGGCGCGGTCACAGCGCGTTGTACGACGCTTTGAACTGCGGACACATCGATACGGACGGGTTGCGGCACGCTCTGGCGGTGCTGCCACAGCCCAAGGCCGCGGACAACCGGATCGTCCTCGCGGTCGACGTGACCCACTGGCTGCGTCCGGATGCCTCGTGCAGCCCAGGCCGCCTGTTCTGCCATGTCTACGGACGCAGCGGGCGCGCCAGCGACCAGCTCGTGCCCGGCTGGCCGTACTCGTTCGTCGCCGCCCTGGAGACGGGCCGCACCTCCTGGTGCCAGCTTCTGGACGCAAGGCGGCTCGGCCCCGACGACGACGTCGCCGAGATCACCGCGGCCCAGGTCTGCCATGTGGTCACGGACCTGATCGACGCAGGCCAGTGGGAGCCCGGTGATCCGGACATCCTGATCGTGCTCGATGCCGGCTACGACGCCCCGCGCCTGGCCCACCTCCTCGCAGGTCTGCCCGTCGAGGTGCTGGGCCGGATGCGCTCCGACCGTGTCATGCGACGCCCGGCACCTCCCCGCACCCGCAGGGCCGGCCGCCCGACCCGGCACGGAGCGGTGTTCCGCTTCGCCGATCCGGACACCTGGGGCGCCCCGGACGTGGAAACCGTGCAGGTGACCGACCGCTACGGCACCGCGCGGGCCGTGGCCTTCGACCGCCTCCATCCGCATCTGACCACCCGCTGCGCATGGATCGACCACATCGGTGAGCTCCCCATCATCGAGGGCACCCAGATCCGTCTGACGGTCGACCGGCTGCCCAGTGGCCAGGACCCGCAGCCGGTCTGGCTGTGGTCCTCGAAGACCGGCATGACCGGCAAGGATGTCGATCTGCGCTGGCAGGCGTTTCTCCGCCGCTTCGACATCGAGTACACCTTCCGCATGATCAAGCAGACGCTCGGCTGGACCCGCCCCAAGCTCCGCACCCCCGAGGCTGCGGACCGCTGGACGTGGCTCGTGATCGCGGCCCACACCCAGCTGAGGCTCCTCCGTGAAGCCGCCGCGGACCTCCGCCGCCCGTGGGAGAAACGAGCGGAGCCCACCCGGCTCACCCCGGCCCGCGTCCGCCGGGGATTTCGCAACCTACGCCCGCACCTGCACCGCCCTGCCCGTGCACCAAAATCCTCAACACCCGGACCAGGACGCCCAGTTGGCTCGAAGAACCGCCATCCCACCCCCCGCCACGACGTCGGCAAAACGACCAGACGCCCCGAAAGCATCGCTGAACGTAATCACCTCAAAGCTCGCAAAGGTTAAATTTTAAGCCACAAAGGGGGCACCATGCTGTCTCTGCTATTCGGAGAGTTCCGATACCCGACTGCACCATTACGCTCCGGAAATGTGCACGATGCCGAATTCAACCGTCGCCTGCGGGGCATACGGCCAGCCCGCGTCGAGATCAGCGTCAGCCGCCTGCACGCCGCGTATATGCGGCAGGACGTCGACCGCGGCTACTACACGTGGGATCACCTCGCGGCCCTGCCGATGTGCGGCACGCCGAAACTCACGGTCCGCGAGCGCCTGGACGAGCTGGCCCTCCAAGCGGACAGGGAGGGCGGCGAGCTATGGCGTGACGCATGGGACCGGGCGCGTGCCTTGGTCTTTCCCGATCTCGGCGATATGGAGATCAGCGTGACGGGCTACAGCACCTCCGGTGAGGAGTACGTAGACGGCGCCGGGGCCCTGGCCATCGCCTTCTACGTGCTGGCTCGGGAGCGTGCCAGCACCCCGGAATCCGTCACCCGGCAGGACGTCGAGGAATTTCTCGGCCCGTGGGGATACGAGCGGATCCAGGCTGGGCTGCCCCGGCTGGAGGAAGTGTGGACCGGCCGACTGGAGTCCCTGGGTCACCGGATCGACGACCCCGACGACCCGGTCACGGTCCGGTGGCGTGCCTTGTGCTACGACCACCCGGAGCCCGAACACGACATCGACGGCAGCCTGTACCGCGTCGGCCACGCTGGCGAGACCGGGCTGCGCCCGCTGCTGTCGGAGCTCCACCGCGATCACATCCGCTTCTAAACCGCGGGGCCTTCGGGCCCAGGGTGGTACCGCGAGGAGCGTCGGGCTGCCTCCAGGGTGAAGCTGGGGGAAGTTGCGACAACACGGCCTTACCCAACGCCCTTACTGCGCAGGCTAGATAGACTCCTCGCAGTCCGGCAACGGGCACCCGGGTCGCTGCGGTCACAAGCGGCAGGTGGATTGGATTCCTCATGCCCCGGGAGGCTCCGTTATGCCGTTTGCGTCCGCTGCTGCGCTCCGACCACGCGACGGAACCCCCTCCATTCCTGCGTCGACCGAACAGGCGCCCCAGCCCGTCACGGGGCCGCACGTTCTCCAGCGGTCCCGATCTGGGAAGCCCCTTCGCTCGCTTCGCTGCTGTCGCTGCCAGCTGTCTTCAGCCTGTTGCGGCATGCCGGGAAGGAGAAGCCGTTGCCGTATCGCTCCGTGATCGGACTGCATTTGGTGCTGTTCCAGGAGGATCGGGTACTGCTCGGCCTGCGCAAGGGCACGGCGTGGTGCGACGGCTGGTGGCACGTCCCAGCTGGCCACCTGGAGGACGGTGAGTCCTTCCTTGCGGGCATGGTGCGCGAGGCCCGTGAGGAGCTGGGCATCGCCATCTCCGAAGAGGACCTAGTGTCTCGTGATCCTGATTGCGTTACTTCGAGTTGTTATTGACGAGTTTCTTCACGCTGGTCTGGACGAGCCGGACCTTGGCGAGGATCTCGTCGGCGGTGGCGGTCCAGGTGAAGGGGCTCGGGTTCTCGTTCCA
>NZ_JBEZLR010000059.1:0-62615 GCF_040652275.1 Streptomyces sp. NPDC048275 | reverse complement strand
GGCACCTCGCCGCGTTGTCGGAACGTCCGCATACATCCAGTATGCGGACGTCCCTCCGCCTTGCGATGCACCGCATCTGACGCCGCGCGCTGATCCACCAGGGATTACGGGACAGCCCTTGGTGAAAGCGGTCGGCCGCCGCGTCCAACCGGAGTCCGATCGCGACTACGAAGATCGGACTAGGTCGGATTGCGTACGGCCCGGCCGGTCGATGTCCGGGTATTGACGGGCCCCTGGTGAGCGGGTTACTCCGCCTTCCGGGGTCGGTGATCCCCGTCGGGGGCCGGGGTGGGCGGCAACAGCTCGTGCAGCGCTTCGTACCGCTGTGCGCAGGCCGTCTGGGCGATGGCCTGGGAGACGGCGTCGGCCAGGGGGCGCGAGGAATCGCGCAGCAGGGTGCGCGCCTTGTCCGTGAGCGCCACCTCGATACCCCGCCGGTCCCCGCATGCCGAGCGTCTGGTGATCAGACCGGCGTGCTGGAGGCAGGCCACCTGATAGGTCAGCCGCGTCTTGGGGCGGCCCAGCAGCTCCGCGATCTGCGTCATCCGCAGACCGGAGCCGGGCTGGTCCGCGAGCAGGCACAGCACCAGGAATTCGTCGTGCGAGACACCGAGCGCGTCCTTGACTCGTGTGCGCAGCTGCTGCTCGATCGCTCCGGCCGCCGCCAGCAGGCGCATCCAGGCCCGCAGCTCGGCGGGCAGCAGTCCGTCGTCGCCCGTGTGCTCGAGTTCGGGCGGATCGGCGGGGGCGGAAGGGTCGGCCATGGTGTTGCAGTCTACCGGTTGTCCAAATTTGAAGAACGGGCTAGCGTTCAGTCATCCAAATTTGGATGACCTCGGTCGTCCTCCTCGCACTCCTTGTGTACGACCTGTAACCGTCTGGAGAACCCTCATGACCGTCGCCGTAGAAACCGGCCTCTGGCAGCTCGACCCCGCCCGTTCCACCGTCGCCATCAAGCACAAGACGATGTGGGGCATGGTCACCGTCAAGGGCACCATCCCCGGTGTCACCGGAGAGGGCGAGGTCCAGCCCGACGGGACCGCGAGCGGCACCATCACTTTGGACGTCGCGTCCCTGGACACCAAGAACGCCAAGCGCGACACGCACCTCCGCTCCGCCGACCTCTTCGACGCGGACCGGCACCCCACGATCACCTTCGCCGTCCGCGCCACCGCCGTCGGTCAGGACGACACCGTCGAGATCGACGGCCAGTTGACCGTGCGCGGCATCAGCCGTCCACAGTCCGTCACCGCGCGCGTCACCGAGTCCGGCGCCGATGCCGTCACGCTCACCGCGGACTTCACCGTGGACCGTGAGCAGTTCGGCATGGGCTGGAACCAGATGGGCATGATCCGCGGCCTGACCACGGTCACCAGCACGCTCGCCTTCACCCGCGCCAAGGCGTAACCCGCACCTCGACGGGCGTTACGTTTGCCGAGCGTCTGCGCGGGACGGGCGCGTGAACGCCGTGTGGGCGTCGAGCCGTCGTACGTAGGCCTGGAGCCGGTCGTACCCGCAGAGAGCGTCAGGCGCCTCGAGTTGGGCGAGCGCGACCCAGAGGTCGACGTCCGCGGCCGTCAGCGCATCGCCCAACGCGTAGGTGTGCGAGGCGAGTTGCCGGTTCAGCCGGTCCAGCGTCGCCGACAGGACCTCCGGCCGCGCGGTCGAGGTGACATCCCGGTCGAGGAGCTCACGGAAGGCGTCGATGTCGGCGGCGAGGGCCGGTGGGTGCAGCCGAGGGAGGCAGGCGTCCTCGCGGCCGGTCAGGAGTCCGGCGAGGTCGCGCAGGATGTCGGGGGTGTGGTTGCTGACGATGCGTCCGCTCCAACGGTCGCACAATGCGGGTGCGATGAGTGGACCGTCGTAGTGGTGCCATGTGGCCTCGTACGCGCTGCGCAGTGCGGTGAACGGGGCAGGTGTCTGCGAGGTGTCCGTTGATTCCGTGGGGAGCGCCAGCAGCGTCGTGGCGACCGAGTCACGCAGGCCGAGCAGGTCGAGGGTGATCGAGATGCGCAGCGAGCACGGACAGCCCTCGGAGAGGTACAGCTGATAGCGGTGCGGTGCCGGGTAGAAGCCGCCGGCCAGGCCCACGCCGATGCGGCTGCGGATGCGGTGCGGGCGAGGGGACGCGAGGGCGCCCCGAGGATTCGGGGCAACTGAGGCCGCAACGCGCGGGGTTGAGGCGCACGGGCCTGTGGTGCCTGCGATGCCTGCGGTGCCTGCGTGCGAAGTGAGCGAAGCTGTCTCGGGCATGACTCTCCACGGGAACGACGAAGCCCCGGCCGCCTCGTGGGCGGCAGCGGCGGAACGGAGTGACTGCGCTGACGTGCCGGTCCGGATCGTGGGACACGACGGACTAGTAAGCGCTGGAAACCCGCTGCAGGTCGATGTGCAGACGCCTCGTCAGACCGTTCCTGGTCACATTCCCACCGCTCCCGTGTCCGGGGCTCGCGAGAGGCGAGACCACGCTTGCTCCGCCGCTCCGGCGGAACCCGGTCGTCACCCGGGGCACCCCGTCGCGGTGGAAGGGTTGCCTGCCAGCGGGCCGGGGCCGATAACCGCGTCGTACGGGAAACCCCGATACGACGGGCGCTGACAATCGTGACCGTCCCCGTCAGTCTCGGTGCGCTCCGGGGAGTCGTCAAGAAGGCATCCGCGCGGTCTCACGACGTGGTCACGTGGGCCGGTCGGCGTTGACATTCGTTTGACGGCGTGCCTAACTTACGCCGCATTGGACCGGATGCGTTCCGGTGAGCGTGAGGCCCCGCGGGGCGGAATGGTGAGGGTGACCGCGATGTACGCAGCCCCGGGGACGACCGCTTCGCGGCGCCACGGCTGCGCGTCCATGCCCGCGAACCGTCGCCCCGAGCTGCTCCTCGCCGAGGGCGGCCGCGCCGACACCGCATGGTGTTGTACCTGTCGCGGCACCCGCTGTCGCTGTCAGGGCTGACCCAAGTCGCGCCGCTGCCTTTCGCTTTCTTCTTCCTTCTTCTTCCTTCTTCTTCGCTGAGCTCTGAACCGCTGGTGTTCGCCGCTGTCCCGGCGAACTCCCGGTGAGCTTCCCCTCCTTCCCCCCCTCGTATTGGGGCCTGTCTCCCCTGCGCGCGCCCCGGGGGAGTACGAGTCGCCTGGAGCCCTCCATGAGTGAACCCTTGGGCTCTGCCGTGCAGTTGGACACGGCAGAGCCGCCTCCCGCACCTGTGGTCAAGCCGCCGCCAACGACGGAACAGCGAGTGCTGCCGCTGCGCCGGCCCGGCCGCTGGATCGCTTCGGCGATCGTGCTCGTCGTGGTCGCACAGATCGCCCACGGGCTGGCGACGAACCCCTTCTTCCAATGGGACCGATTCTCGTACTGGTTCCTGCGTCCGACGATTCTCGACGGTCTGCTCATCACCCTCGAAGTGGCCGCGTACAGCGCGGTGTTGGGTCTGATCGGCGGCGTCGTGCTCGCCTTGGCCAGGCTCTCCAGGAGTCCGGTGCTGCGGGCGGTGAGCTGGGTCTACATCTGGTTGTTCCGTTCGGTACCGCTGATCGTCGTCCTGCTTTTCCTCTACAACTTCAGTGCGCTCTACCAGACCCTGAGCCTCGGAGTCCCGTTCGGTCCGGCCTTCTTCACCTTCGACGAGTCCCGGCTCGCCACCGACATGGTCGTCGCGGTCGTCGGACTGAGCCTCAACGAGGCGGCGTACGCGGCCGAAGTCGTGCGCGGCGGCATCCTCGCGGTCGACCAGGGCCAGCACGAGGCGGCCTCCTCACTCGGTCTGCCCAAGGGGTACCAGTTCAGGAAGATGGTGTTCCCGCAGGCGCTGCGCTCCATCACCCCGAACTACGTCAACCAGTTGATCGGCCTGATCAAGGGCACCTCGCTGGTCTTCTACGTCTCGCTGCTCGACCTCTTCGGCTCGGTGCAGAGCATGGGCAGCACCTACCCCGGCGACATCGTGCCGCTGCTCCTGGTCGCCACCACCTGGTACCTGATCCTCACGAGCGCCGTGTCCGTCGTCCAGTTCTACGTCGAGCGGTACTACTCGCGGGGCGCCCTGCGCACCTTGCCGCCGACCCCGTTGCAGAAGGTGCGGACCGGTCTGGGCGACCTGCGGGCCCGCGTCCGAAGGGAGACGGCTGCATGACCACCAAGGCACTGGTCGAGGTCCACGACGTGCACAAGTGGTACGGATCTCAACGCGTCCTGGACGGAGTGGAGTTGACCGTGGAGCCCGGAGAGGTCACGGTGATCGTCGGACCGTCGGGCTCCGGCAAGTCCACCCTGCTGCGGGTGATCAATCACCTGGAGAAGCCCGAGATCGGCCATGTCAGCCTGAACGGCGAGCTGATCGGCGTACGCCGGCACGGTGAGCGTCTCAAGGAGCTGAGCGAGCGGGCGATCCTGGCCCAGCGCAGCCGGATCGGCTTCGTCTTCCAGAACTTCAACCTGTTCCCGCATCTGACGGTGCTGGACAACGTGGCCGCCGCTCCGGTGGCCACCGGTCGGCTGAGCAAACCGGAGGCCCGGGAGCTGGCGCTCACCCTGCTGGGCAAGGTGGGTCTGGCCGACAAGACCGCCGCCTATCCACGTCAGTTGTCGGGCGGTCAGCAGCAGCGGGTGGCCATCGCCCGCGCCCTCGCTCTGCGACCCGGAGTCATCCTCTTCGACGAACCCACCTCCGCCCTCGACCCCGAACTGGTCGGCGAGGTACTGGCCGTCATCAAGGACCTGGCCACCAGCGGCACCACCCTCGTCATCGTCACCCACGAGATCGGCTTCGCCCGCGAGGTCGCCGACCGGGTCGTCTTCCTCGACGAAGGACGGATCGTCGAACAGGGCCCGCCCGCCCAGGTGTTGGACCAGCCGAAACACGAGCGGACCAGAGACTTCCTGAGCAAGGTCCTCTGACCCGGCCCCTCGCCTCTCACCTCTCACCCTTCGCTTTTGCCGGTCGCTTCTCACCCCGTCACCGCACCCCGAACAAGGACAGCCATGCGTACCCTCACCCTCCGCAGCAGACTCCTCCGTGGCGTCACCGCCTCCGCCGCCGTCGTCACCCTCGCTACCGGGCTCGCCGCGTGCGGGGGCGACAGCGACGCGGCCACCAGGACGGACAGCGCCTCCGCCGGTACGGTCACCGTGGGCGCGCTGTCCAACGGCGCCGCCCAGCAGACCGACCTCAAGGTCTCCGAGGTCAAGTCCATCAGCGCCGAACTGCCCGAGTCGGTGGCCAAGAGCGGCAAGCTGGTCGTGGGCGTCGGCGCCCTGCCCGCCGGGTTCCCCCCGCTGGCGTACGTGGGTGAAGACCAGAAGACCCTCACCGGCGCCGAACCCGACCTCGGCAGACTGGTCGCCGCGGTGCTCGGGCTGCGGCCCGAGGTCAAGAACTCGACCTGGGACAACCTGTTCGTCGGCATCGACAGCGGCAAGGTCGACGTCGCCTTCTCGAATGTCACCGACACCGAGGAGCGCAAGAAGAAGTACGAGTTCGCCTCCTACCGACAGGACAACCTCGCCTTCGAGGTGCTGAAGAAGAGCAGCTGGAACTTCGACGACGACTACCAGAACCTGGCCGGCAAGACCGTCTCCGTGGGCGCCGGCACCAACCAGGAGAGGATCCTGCTGGAGTGGAAGGCGAAGCTCGCGAAGGAGGGGAAGAAGCTCACAGTCAAGTACTTCCAGGACAACAACAGCGTCTACCTGGCGCTGTCCAGCGGGAAGATCGACGCCTACTTCGGGCCCAACCCCGGCATCTCGTACCACATCACGCAGGTGGCGAAGACGCCCAACCCGACGCGTAACGCGGGCAAGTTCTCCGGTGCGGGCGCGACGCTCCAAGGGCTGATCGCGGCCACCGCGAAGAAGGACAGCGGGCTGGCCGAGCCGGTCGCCGACGCGATCAACTACCTGATCGAGAACGGTCAGTACGCCAAGTGGCTCGCGGCCTGGAACCTCTCCAACGAGGCGGTCAGCACCTCTCAGGTCAACCCGCCCGGGCTGCCGCTCGACAACTCCTGACCGGTTCCCGAAAGCCCTGAAGTCCCTCGTCCCTCCTTGGAGATACGGCACCGCCATGTCCACCTTCGCCCGGCCGACCCCACAGACCCAGGCGGCGGCGCACATCCTGGCCAACGCAGCCTGGGCCGCGCTGACCGGCCCGCACGCCTCCTTCGCCGAGCGTGTCGGACGCGCCGCCCGCTACCCTCCGGACGTCTCCCCGTTCGCCGCCCTCGCCGACCCGGCCGACCCGCGTGCCTGGGAGAACCTGGCCGCGCTGGTCGGCCCGGGGACCGTCACACCGGTGTCGGGGGCACCGACCGCTCCCGACGGCTGGGAGACGGTGCAGCACGGCCAGGGCGTGCAACTGGTCGACGCGGGGCTGCGGGCCGAGCCCGACCCCGAGGCGGTGCGGCTCGGACCCGACGACGTACCCGAGATCCTGGACCTGATCGCCCTGACCCAGCCCGGTCCCTTCCTGCCCCGTACCGTCGAACTCGGCACCTACCTGGGCATCCGGCACCGCGGCCGCCTGATCGCCATGGCGGGCGAACGTCTGCGCCCGCCCGGCTGGACGGAGATCAGCGCGGTCTGCACCGATCCTGACCACCGCGGCAGGGGCCTGGCCACCCGGCTGGTCCGCGCGATCGCGGCCGGCATCAGGGAGCGCGGAGACACGCCCTTCCTCCATGCCTCCGCGGCGAACACCGGCGCGATCCGGCTCTACGAGTCGATCGGCTTCACCCTGCGCCGCCGCACGAGCTTCCTGCTGGTGCGAACTCCGGGCGCGGAGCCGGAACAGACGGCGCGGGCGGGCCGTTGTGATGGAGAGGACACCATGATGTCGGCGCGGCCCGAGCCCGCCGGGACGGAAGGGCGGAGGTGACGGACGTGCCAGCTGTGTCCGGTCTCCGCGTCATGGTGCTCGTTCCACGCCGCCGTGTGCACCTGTACTCCCGGCCGCACATAGATCTGCAGCGTGTCGCCGGCGCGCTCTGTCGTCCCTGACCTGTCACCCCGCCGCCGCGCCCTCTGTTGCGAGGGCGGGCGCTCTCGTACGGTCGATCAGGAAGGCACCCCTTTCGTGTCCTCGTCATCATCTTCGCTGCCCTCTTCCGCGCCCACTCCCTCCCCTTCCCCCACCACCCTGCACCTCGCCGTCGCGCTCGACGGCGCGGGCTGGCACCCGGCCGCCTGGCGCGAGCCGGTGGCCCGTCCCCGGGATCTGCTCACCGCCTCGTACTGGACGGACCTGATCACGGAGGCCGAGCGCGGCCTGCTCGACTTCGTGACCATCGAGGACGCCCTCGGACTCCAGTCCTCTCACTTCACCGAACCCGACGGCCGCACCGACCAGGTACGCGGGCGTCTGGACGCCGTCCTCATCGCCGCCCGCGTCGCGCCGCTGACCAGCCACATAGGACTGGTGCCGACCGTGGTGGCCACCCACACGGAGCCGTTCCACATCTCCAAGGCGATCGCCACCCTCGACTATGTGAGCACGGGACGCGCGGGCGTACGGGTGCAGGTGTCCGCCCGCGGATACGAGGCCGCGCACTTCGGCCGCCGCACCTTTCCTCGCTTCCGCATCGAGGACCTGGACAGCCCGGCCCTGCGGGAGCTGACCGACGACCTCTTCGACGAGGCCGCCGACCATGTCGAAGCGGTGCGCCGGCTGTGGGACAGCTGGGAGGACGACGCGGAGATCCGGGACGTCGCCACCGGCCGCTTCGTCGACCGCGACAAGCTGCACTACATCGACTTCGAGGGCAAGCACTTCAGCGTCAAGGGCCCCTCGATCACGCCCCGGCCGCCGCAGGGCCAGCCGCTCGTCAGCGCGCTCGGTCACGAGACCGCGACGGGCGCGCCGTTCCGACTGCTGGGCCGCTCCACCGACATCGGTTACGTCACTCCGCACGACGTCGAGCAAGCGCGCGCCATCGTCGCCACGGTCCGCTCCGAGCACCACGCCGCGGGACGCGCCGACGAACCCCTCCACCTCTTCGGCGACCTCGTGGTGTTCCTGGACGACGACCCCGCCACCGCCGCGGCCCGCCGCGAGCGACTCGACTCCCTCGCGGGCTACCCGTACACCAGCGACGCGCGGATCTTCACCGGCACACCCGCACAACTGGCCGACCTGCTCCAGGAGTTGCAGTCGTCCGGACTGTCCGGCTTCAGGCTGCGCCCCGCCGTGGTCGGCCACGACCTGCCGGCGATCACCCAGGGCCTGGTCCCGGAGCTCCAGCGCCGCGGCGCCTTCCGGCAGTCGTACGAGGCCGACACCCTGCGCGGACTGCTCGGACTCTCCCGCCCCGCCAACCGCTACTCCCCCAGGCTCTCGGCTTCGCTCGAGCCCGGGGGGACCCCCATCGCCACCGCCTGAGCCGGAGGGACCCACTCATGAGCACGTCACAGGACAAGCCCCTCAAGCAGATCCACCTCGCGGCGCACTTCCCCGGCGTCAACAACACCACCGTATGGAGCGACCCCGAGGCCGGCAGCCACATCGAGTTCAGCTCCTTCGCGCACTTCGCGCGGACCGCCGAGCGCGCCAAGTTCGACTTCCTGTTCCTCGCCGAGGGGCTGCGTCTGCGAGAACAGGGCGGCGAGATCTACGACTTGGATGTCGTCGGACGCCCGGACACCTTCACCGTCCTCACCGCGCTCGCCGCCGTCACCGAGCACCTCGGCCTCACCGGCACCATCAACTCCACCTTCAACGAGCCCTATGAAGTGGCCCGTCAGTTCGCCAGCCTCGACCACCTCTCCGGCGGACGCGCCGCCTGGAACGTCGTCACCTCCTGGGACGCCTTCACCGGCGAGAACTTCCGCCGCGGCGGCTTCCTCCCGCAGGATCAGCGCTACTCCCGGGCCAAGGAGTTCCTGACCACGGCGAACGAACTCTTCGATTCCTGGCATGGGGACGAGATCGTCGCCGACCGGGAGACCGGCACCTTCCTGCGCGACGCCAAGGCCGGGGCCTTCGTGCACCAGGGCCAACACTTCGACATCCAGGGGCAGTTCAACGTTCCCCGCAGCCCGCAGGGCCGCCCGGTGATCTTCCAGGCGGGCGACTCCGAGGAAGGCCGCGAGTTCGCCGCCGCGGGCGCCGACGCGATCTTCAGCAGGTACGCCACCCTCAAGGAAGGCCAGGCGTTCTACACCGACGTCAAGGGCCGACTCGCCCGGTACGGCCGTGCCCGCGACCAACTGCTGATCCTGCCCGCCGCGACCTTCGTCCTCGGCGACACGGACGCCGAGGCGGAGGAACTGTCCCGCGAGGTGCGCCGCCTGCAGGTCAGTGGTGCCACCGCGATCAAGCACCTGGAGTTCGTCTGGAACCGGGACCTGTCCGCGTACGACCCGGACGGCCCGCTTCCCGACATCGATCCGGACCTCGGCGAGCACACCATCGCGCGCGGCCGCGCCCAGGTGCGGATGTACCGCGACCCGCTGGCCACTGCCCGCGAGTGGCGGGAACTCGCGGCCGCGAACAAGTGGTCCATCCGCGACCTGGTCATCGAGACCGGCAATCGCCAGTCCTTCATAGGCTCCCCGGCCACCGTCGCCGCGACCATCAACGACTTCGTGCAGGCCGACGCCTCCGACGGCTTCATCCTTGTCCCGCACATCACCCCCGGCGGGCTCGACACCTTCGCGGACACGGTGGTTCCACTGCTCCAGGAGCGCGGGGTGTTCCGTACGGAGTACGAGGGCACCACCCTGCGTGACCATCTGGGCCTCGCGCACCCCGACGCCGAGGCGCCGGCCGAGCGGGCCGCCTCGTGAAGTTCCTGGCCATCACGCTGATCGTGCATGCCCCGGATCCGGTGACCGGCGTAAAGAAGCCGACCCAAGACCGATTCCGCGAGGTGATCGACAACGCGCTGCTGGCCGAGGAACTGGGCTTCGACGGCTTCGGCGTGGGGGAGCGGCACGAGCGGCCGCTCATCTCCTCCTCGCCGCCGGTCGTCCTCAGTCACCTCGCCGCACTCACCTCCCGGATCCGGTTGTTCACCGCGGTCACCACGCTCAGCCTGCTCGATCCGGTACGCGCGTACGAGGACTACGCGACTTTGGACCATCTCTCCGGCGGGCGCCTAGAGTTGATCATCGGAAAGGGCAACGGCGCCGCGCAGCGGGACCTGTTCCATGTCACGCCCGAGGACCAGTGGGATCGCAACGCCGAGAGCTATGAGGTGTTCCGGCAGCTCTGGCGGCGGGACAGGGTGAGCGCCGCGACGCGCTTCCGTCCGGAGCTCCACGACGCGGAGGTATGGCCGAGACCCCTCCAACAGCCCATCCGGGTGTGGCACGGCAGTGCGACGAGCGAGGAATCCGTGGATCTCGCCGCCCGCTACGGCGATCCGCTCTTCTCCGCCAACGTCACCAACCCCATCGAGCCGTATGCCGAGTTGATTCGCTACTACCGCGAGCGTTGGGAGTACTACGGTCACGACCCGGCCGACATCGCGGTGGGCGCGGGGACCGCGGGCGTCTACGCGGCTCGGACCTCGCAGGAGGCGCTCGCCGCGTACCGGCCGGTGTTCGAAGGGAACGTGGCGTTCCAGAAGCGACTGGGCCTGGAGCCGGTCTTCTCGACTCTGGAGGACTTCGTCGAGCGGAGCTCGGCGCTGATCGGCAGCCCACAGCAGATCATCGACAAGGTGCACCGCTACCACGAGCGGTTCGGGCACACGGTGCTGCATCTGCACGGGGACGCGGGCGGACTGACCGACATCCAGCACCGTGACTCGCTGGAGCGCTTCCAGGCCGAGGTGGCCCCGGTACTTCGGCGGGACATCCCGGATCCGCCGTTCCCCTGGGCACCGGTGTTCACCACGTCCGAGCCGTCGCCCGAGCCGTCGCCCGAGCCGTCTTCCGAGCCGTCGCCCGGGTCGGCACCCTCGCCGGCACCCGCGCCCGTCCCCATCGACCGCTGAGGAGTCTCACCCCATGTCCGACATCCCCCTCGGCGTTCTCGACCTCGTCCCGATCTCCTCCGGTTCCACGGCGGCCGAGGCCCTGCGCAACTCCATCGACCTGGCCCGGCGGGCCGAGCGATGGGGATACGCCCGCTACTGGTTCGCCGAGCACCATCTCAACCCAGGGGTGGCCGGCACCTCACCCGCGGTGGTGCTGGCCCTGACCGCCTCCGCCACCTCCACGATCCGGCTCGGTTCCGGGGCCGTGCAGCTCGGCCACCGCACGGCGCTCTCCACGGTGGAGGAGTTCGGCCTGATCGACGCTCTGCACCCCGGCCGCCTCGACCTGGGCCTCGGCCGCTCCGGCGGACGCCCGCCGGGACAGCCCGCGGCTCCGTTGCCGACCGCGACCCCCGTGGTCGACGGCCGCGCTCCGAACGGCCTGCGCATCCCGCACCGGTTCTCCTTCGAGCACCTGCTCGGCTCTCCCCGGGTCGCCCTCCAGCGCACGCTGCTCCAGCAGCCGCAAGCCCAGTCGCAGGACTACGGCGAGCAGATCGACGACATCCTCGCGCTGCTCGCGGGGACGTACCGGTCGGCGGACGGCGTCGAGGCGCATGTCGTCCCGGGCGAGGGCGCCGACGTAGAGGTGTGGATCCTGGGCAGCAGCGGCGGGCAGAGTGCCGAAGTCGCGGGTCGAAGCGGTCTGCGGTTCGCGGCGAACTACCACGTCAGCCCGGCGACGGTGCTGGAGGCGGCGGAGGGGTACCGCGCGGCTTTCCGGCCGTCCGACGTCCTGGAGAAGCCTTATGGTCAGCGTGTCGGCCAGTGGTCGTCGCGGAGGACGACGAGACCGCCCGTGAGCTCGCCACCGGCTACGGACTGTGGGTCCGCAGCATTCGCACGGCCGAGGGCGCCATCGAGTTCCCCACTCCCGCGCAGGCCCGCGCCCATGTCTGGAGCGACGGGGACCAGGCGCTGGTCGAGGACCGCGTCCAGACCCAGTTCGTGGGCTCCCCGGGACGCGTCGCCGACCAGCTGGAGCAGCTCCGGGAAGCGACCGGCGCCGACGAGTTGCTGATCACCACCATCACGCACGCCCATGCCGACCGGGTGCGGTCGTACGAACTGCTGGCAAAGGAATGGCGACGCCGATGAGAAAGCCGAAGAGAAAGTCGATGGGAAAGTCGATGGGAAAGCCGATCAAAACGGACGGGGATCAGCTGACGTCGAGGTAGTCCCGAAGCGCCTGGGAGCGTGAGGGGTGGCGCAGCTTGGACATCGTCTTGGACTCGATCTGACGGATGCGCTCGCGGGTCACTCCGTACACCTGGCCGATCTCCTCCAGTGTCCTTGCCTGTCCGTCCACGAGGCCGTAGCGCAGGGTGATGATCCCGGCCTCGCGGGCGGTCATGTTGGCGAGGACGTCCTGGATGGCGTCCTTCAGCAGCAGGAACGTGACCATGTCCGACGGGGAGACCGTCTCGCTGTCCTCCAGCACATCGCCGAGTTCGGTGCGGCCGTCCTCGCCCAGTGGCATGTGCAGCGAGACGGGTTCCTTGGTGTATCCGTCGATCTCGGTGATTCTCTCCACGGGCAGATCCAGCTTGTCCGCCAGCTGCTCCGGCGTGGGATCGGTCCCGGTGTCCTGGATCATTTCCCGGCGGACCTTGGCCATTCTGTTGATGACCTCCACCATGTGGACGGGAATGCGGATGGTCCGGCTCTGGTCGGCCAGCGCCCGCGAAATCGCCTGTCGGATCCACCAGGTCGCATAGGTCGAGAACTTGAAACCTTTGGCGTAGTCGAATTTCTCCACCGCGCGGATCAGGCCCGTATTGCCCTCCTGGATCAGATCCAGGAACAGCATCCCGTGCCTGCTGTAGCGCTTGGCGATGGAGACGACCAGCCGCAGGTTCGCCTCGACGAGATGGGATTTCGCCAGCTGTCCGTCCGCCGCGAGGAGCTCCAACTCCCGCCGGAATTCCGGGGTCGGGCCCGGATCCTCCTCGATCTTGTGCTCGGCGAACAGGCCCGCCTCGATCCGCTTCGCCAGCTCCACCTCCTGCTCGGCACTGAGGAGGGAGACCCGGGCGATCTGCTTGAGGTAGTCCCGTACTTGATCGACCGTCGCGCCGCCCGAGGTGAGCCGAGCGCTGGGCGCGTCCTCGTCCTCCTCCGGATACGGAGCGGGTGCAGGCGGCTCTTGTTCCCAGGTTTGGGTGTCCGTCTCCATGGCACTCAACTCCTCTCCGGAAGCGTTCGAAGGAACTGCCCGGTGCGGGAGCGCGGAGGCAGCCACCTGTCCGGGGGCGCCCTCGGCGAAGAAGTCCAGGCTCTCCTCGATGGTTGTGCTCAGGACGTCGGCTATGGACTTGTCTTTGAAGTGTACTTCGAGGGTCTCGCGGTTGTACTGCTTACCCGAACCCGATTCACCGGTGAGAACGAGGAGCGCGTCCCGGGGCAACGTCACCGAGATGTCACGGAGATTGTGCCGACGGGCGCCTTTGATGACGAGACGGTCTTTCACACATCCGGACCCTGACGCGCCGTAGAGTGCGGTGCTGCCGAATCGTTATCAACTGTCTGACCGTCAGCCCGCGGCTTCCGGCCGGTCAGTGGCGGCTGCGATGCGCATCCGACCTGGAAGAGCCGCCGGCAGCTCCGCTTCACCGCGCTTCCGCTTCACCGTGCTTCGACGAGCTCGCGGGAGTCGTGGCGCTGCTCGGCGGCCTCGGCGGCCTCGTGGGCCCCACGGGCGGCACGGGTTTCGTGGGCGTGGGTGCGCCACAGCCAGGTGATGTCGCGACCGAACGACCAGACGAGCGAGGCGAGCGCCAGGAACACCGTCGCGGCGTTCGCCAGGTGCGGCAGTACCCCGGCGCCCGCGACGAGCAGCGCGACTCCCTGCACGGCTGCCACCGTCTTGCGCGCCATGCTGTGCGGCAGCGAGGCGTTCAGCCAGGGCAGGAACCGGGCCGCCACCACGAAGGCGTAGCGCATGGTGCCGATGAGCAGTACCCAGGGGCCGAGTGACATGGAGACGTACACGCTGAGCACCAGGATCAGGAACGCGTCGACCTCCATGTCGAAGCGGGCGCCCAGCGCGGTGGACGTTCCGGTGCGCCGGGCCACCTTGCCGTCGACCCCGTCCAGGATCAGGGCGACCGCCGTCAGACCGACGAGCAGGGTCACCGGGGGCGAGCTCTGGAAGGAGTCCGCGACCAGCGCGGTGACGCCGCCGACCAGGATCGCCCGGCCGAGGGTCACACGGTTGGCCGGCCCGAAGGAGCGGGGCCGCGAGCGGCGCAGGGCGCGGGTCAGTACCGCCCAGGTGGCGAGCGCGAAGGCCAGGCCGGTCAGCCAGCCCGCAGGCCCCATCCCGATCGCCGTGCCCAGCAGAGCCAGCACCAGGAGCTGAAGACCCGCTCCTACTGTGGTCTCCTGCGCCAGGAGCCTCGCGTCGTAAGTGTTGTTCAGGGCCACCGCACATCCTCCGGCCAGATGACAGAGTCGATCACCGCCGCGTACAGTGCGCGGCTTGTCACCGGTCCGTACGTGAAGATCTGCTGATTCGTTCAGGGGGACGTTCATGGAACTCTCAGCTCGCGCCTTCTGGCTCCGGTCGCCGGGGCACGGTGAGATACGCGAGATCGCGCTGCCGGCGCCCACCGAGGGGGAGGTGCTGGTGCGCGCCCTCTACTCCGGGGTGAGTCGGGGAACCGAGACCCTCGTCTTCCGAGGCGGCGTACCGGAAAGTCAGCATGCCTCGATGCGTGCACCGTTCCAGGACGGCGAATTCCCCGCACCCGTGAAGTACGGCTATCTCAGTGTCGGCCGGGTGGAGGAAGGGCCGGCGGAACTGCTCGGGCGGACCGTCTTCTGTCTCTATCCGCACCAGACGCGGTACGTCGTCCCGGTGAGCGCCGTGACCGTCGTACCGGAGTCCGTCCCCGCCGCCCGCGCCGTCCTCGCCGGGACCGTGGAGACCGCGGTGAACGCCCTGTGGGACGCCGCGCCACTGGTCGGCGACCGGATCGCCGTCGTGGGCGGCGGAATGGTCGGCTGCTCCGTGGCCGCGCTCCTCGCTCGCTTCCCCGGCGTACGGGTCCAGCTCGTCGACGCCGATCCCGCGCGCGGTGAGATCGCCCGCGCCCTCGGCGTCGACTTCGCGCTCCCTGAGGACGCCGCGGACGAATGCGACCTCGTCGTGCACGCCAGCGCCACCGAAGCGGGGCTCACGCGGTCCCTGGAACTCCTCGCCCAGGAGGGGACCGTGCTCGAACTGAGCTGGTACGGCGACCGGCGCGTCAGCCTGCCGCTGGGGGAGGCCTTCCACTCACGGCGGCTGCAGATCCGCAGCAGCCAGGTGGGTTCCGTTTCCCCGGCGCGGCGGGCGAGCCGGACGTACGCCGACCGGCTCGCGCTCGCCCTCGAACTGCTCGCCGATCCCGCCTTCGACGCGCTGGTCACCGGCGAATGCGGCTTCGAGGAGTTGCCCGACGTGATGGCGAAGCTCGCCTCCGGATCGATACCCGGGATGTGCCATCGCGTCGTCTATGACGACGTGTGAGCACGCAACAACCTGCCTGACCTCTGAAGACTCCAAAGAAAGGGGAACGGGCAGCTGAACAAGGAGAACGGGGCAGCCGTACTAGACGGCGTGGTCCCGGCAGGGGATCAGACGTGCCGCACCTGGAGGGTCGTCCGTTGTTCAGCATCACCGTCCGCGATCACCTCATGATCGCTCACAGCTTCCGTGGCGAGGTCTTCGGACCCGCGCAGCGCCTGCACGGGGCGACGTTTCTGGTGGACGCCACGTTTCGCCGCGCCGAGCTGGACGACGACAACATCGTCGTCGACATCGGACTGGCCACGCAGGAACTCGGCGCCGTCGTGAGCGCGTTGAACTACCGCAATCTCGACAACGAGCCGGACTTCAAGAACACCAACACATCGACGGAGTACCTGGCCAAGGTCATCGCCGACCGCCTGGCCGACCGCGTGCACGCCGGGGCACTGGGCGAGGGCGCGCACGGCCTCGCGGGCATCACGGTCACCCTGCACGAGTCGCACATCGCCTGGGCGAGTTACGAGCGTGCGCTGTGACCGACACGACCATCGACCAGGCGTCCCCGAGCAGCGACCGGGCTTCCCTGAACTACGTGCCCGTTCAGCATGCGGCTCTCAAGAACGCCGCGATCATCCCCATGTCCCTGCGCCTGGTGCACTTCGTCATGCCCGGCGGCGTCGACGACCCGACCGCGCCGAGCGGCGGCAACGCCTACGACCGGCGGCTCTGCCTGGACCTGCCCGGCTTCGGCTGGCAGGTCCACCGGCACACCGTCGCGGGCGACTGGCCGCGACCGGCAGCCGACGCCCGTGCGGAACTCGCCCGTACGCTCCGTGAGTTGCCCGACGACACGACCGTCCTCCTCGACGGGCTCGTCGCCTGCGGAGTCCCCGAGATCATCGTCCCCGAGGCCGAACGGCTGCGCCTGGCCGTCCTGGTACACCTGCCGCTCGGTGACGAGACGGGGCTCGCGCCCGAGACGGCCGCCGAGCTGGACGCCCGGGAACGTACGACGCTGCGGGCCGTGTCGGCCGTCGTGGCCACCAGCGACTGGGCGGTGCGGCGGCTCGTGGCCCACCACGGGCTCGCGCCCGACCAGGTCCATCTCGCCACGCCAGGCGCCGACATCGCACCGCTCGCTTCCGGCACCGACGGCGTCTCACGGCTGCTGTGCGTCGCCGCGGTCACCCCGCGCAAGGGCCAGCACCGGCTGATCGAGGCCCTCGCCACCGTCACCGATCTGCCCTGGAGCTGCGTCTGCGTCGGCGGACTCGGCCAGGATCCGGCGTACGTCGACCAACTCCGCGCACTGATCGAGAAGCACGGCCTCGGAGACCGGCTGCACCTCGCCGGACCGCAGGCGGGCGCCGAGCTCGACGCGAGCTACGCCGCGGCGGACCTCATGGTCCTCACGTCCTATGCCGAGACGTACGGCATGGCCGTCACCGAGGCGCTCGCGCGCGGTATTCCCGTGCTGGCGACGGACGTCGGCGGGCTCCCGGAAGCGGTCGGGCGGGCGCCCGACGGCGGGGTGCCCGGCATCCTCGTACCACCGGAGAATCCGGCCGCCCTCGCCGTGGAACTGCGCGGCTGGTTCGGCGAGGCCGATGTGCGCCGCCGGCTGAAGGCGGCCGCGCGTGGACGCCGCGCCGCGCTGGACGGCTGGGCGACCACCGCCCGGAGCCTTGCCGGTGTGCTGGGACGGCTTCCGCAGGAACCCCGGAGGGCGGCATGAGTATGACGGCGACTCCGTCGGGGGTTCCGGAACAGGACGCGAACGTGGTTGCGTCCGGTGTGTTGCCGGGTGCGGGTGTGGGTGCGGGTGTGACGGCCGGGGCGCCGGGGGTTCCGGGGCAACGCGCGGGCGCGCCCGACGACGACGTGCCCCGTTACGCCCCCCAGTGGCTCCAGTTGCGCGAGGGCCCGGACGCCGCGGCGCGGGCGCCCGAGCTGCTCGACCCGCTGCGCATCCGTCTGGCGAACCGGCCCGGGCGGGGCGGTGACCTGGTCATTCACGACCTCGGCTGCGGAACCGGCTCCATGGGCCGCTGGCTCGCCCCGCGTCTCGACGGCGCCCAACACTGGATCCTGCACGACCGGGACCCCTATCTGCTGCACTTCGCGACCGTGGGAGCGCCCCGCGCGGCCGCCGACGGCAGCCGGGTCGATGTCACCACACAGCGCGGTGACATCGGCCGACTGACCGCGGACGCCCTGACCGGGGCCTCGCTGGTGACGGCGTCCGCCCTGCTGGACGTCCTCACCCTCGAGGAGATCGACCGGCTCGCGGCGGCCTGCGCGGGCGCCGGAGTCCCGGCCCTGCTCACGCTCTCCGTCGTGGGACGCGTCGAGTTCGCGCCGGCCGACCCGCGGGACGCCGAGTTCGCCGAGGCGTTCAACGCGCACCAGCGGCGCGGTGAACTACTCGGCCCCGACGCCATCACCGCGGCCTGTGAGGCCTTCGACCGGCACGGCGCGACGGTACGGGTACATCCGAGCCCCTGGCGGCTCGGCCCCGACGATGCCGCGCTCACGCAGGAGTGGCTGCGCGGCTGGGTCGGCGCGGCCGTCGAGCAGCGACCCGAGCTGGCGGCGCGTGCGGAGTCGTATCTGCAGTCCCGGCTGGCGGCCTGCGCCGCGGGCGAGTTGCGGGCGGTGGTGCACCACAGCGACCTGCTGGCGCTGCCCCGGCCGACGGATGGTGCGGCGTGAGCACGGGGGTGGAGACGGCGGAGGCGACCATCGGTGCGGTCCGCACCCGCACAGACGGTACGAGCGCGGGCGCCGTCCGCACCCTCGAGCCTATGGCCGCCGTCCCGGCCCACGGTGACGCGGCCTCGCCCCGCGCCCGCGGCAAGGCCGGCGCCCTTCGTGCCCGGCTCAACTCCCGCCGTGTCCGTACCCACTTCGGCACCGCCGCGGGCGTCGCCATCATGGCCGTACTGCTCTGGCGGCTCGGTACC
Organism: Streptomyces sp. NPDC048275; assembly: GCF_040652275.1. Taxonomy (NCBI): domain Bacteria; kingdom Bacillati; phylum Actinomycetota; class Actinomycetes; order Kitasatosporales; family Streptomycetaceae; genus Streptomyces; species Streptomyces sp. NPDC048275. Next base: position 44,168 of record NZ_JBEZLR010000059.1, on the reverse strand, counting down.
GGAGTCTTTCTGGACGGGCTGCGGCGGGTCGACGGCCCGACCCTGCTGGCCGGGCTGGGCCTCGGCCTGCTCACCACGGTGTTCAGCGCCTGGCGCTGGTGTCTGGTGGCCCGTGAGCTGCGGATCCGGCTGCCGCTCGCAGGGGCCGTGGCGGACTACTACCGTGCACTGTTCCTGAACGCGGCGCTGCCCGGCGGTGTCCTCGGCGATGTACACCGTGCCGTACGACACGGCCAGAGCGCCGGGGACATCGGCCGCGGCGTCCGCGCGGTGGTCCTCGAACGGACCGCGGGCCAGGCGGTGCTGGCGGCCGTCGGAGCGGTGGTCCTGCTCACCCTGCCGTCACCGGTCCTCGTGGACGCCCGCCACCTCGCCCTGATCCTGGCCGTCGTCTCGGTGTGCGCGGTGGTGACGGTGGGCGCAGTGCGCCGGGTCAGGGCGTCCGGCCCGTCCCGGCGGTACGCAGCCGTCCGCGCCGCGTTCACCGAGGCGCGCGGCGCGCTGCTCGCCCGCGGCAACTGGCCGGGTGTGCTGATCTCGTCGGTCGTGGTCCTGGCGGGACACCTCGCGATGTTCCTGCTCGCTGCCCGGGTCGCCGGATGCACCGCGTCCGTCGCCCAGTTGCTGCCCCTGGCGCTGCTGGCCCTGCTCGCCATGGGGCTGCCGCTGAACGTCGGTGGCTGGGGCCCCAGAGAAGGCGTCATGGCGTGGGCCTTCGGTGCCGCCGGGCTGGGCGCCGGCATGGGCCTGAGCGTCGCCGTGATCTATGGAGTGCTCAGCTTCGCCGCCGCCCTGCCCGGCGTCGTGGTCCTGGTCGTCCGGTGGTTCGCGGCGCTGCGGCGCCCCAGGGAGCAGAGTGCGGGAGGGCACGATCAATGCCGAGAGTCAGGGTCCACCGACGGCGGCGTCTTCGCGGTCACCAAGGAGAAGTACGCCCCGAAGGCCTCGGTCAGCCCGGCCAGGATTTCCTTCCCCTTCTCGGCGGAGGCCATCGAGGGACGGCCGATGACGCCGGACTCGGTATAGGCCGACATGCCGAGGGTGAGCAAATGGCGCCGGTCGTCCGCCAGGAAGTCGGATGTCTCGTAGCCGGGCCGGACCAATTCAGGATGAGCGTGCAACAGAATGGAGGTCTCGATTTCCCCCGCGTGCATATCACTGAGCAGCGAGGTCTGTACGCCGGCCCGGTCCCGCGCCCCGTCCCAGTCCTCCATGCCGGGGAAAAGCGCCATACGCGTGCCACTGCCGACGGATTCCTGAACCACATTGCCCAGTACGTAATTTCCGCCGTGCCCGTTGACCAGCACCAGGGTGTCGACGCCCGAGCGGCGGAGCGAGTCGGCTATGTCCCGTATCACCGCGTGGAGTGTGACGGAGGAGATGCTGACGGTCCCCGGCCACGCCGCGTGCTCGTGCGAACAGGAGATCGTCACCGGAGGAAGGAGATGCACCGGATAAGCGGCGGCGACCTCCCGCGCGATCGCGCACGCGACCAGCGTGTCCGTCGCCAACGGAAGGAACGGACCGTGCTGTTCGAAGCTGCCCACGGGAAGCACGGCGACCTCACGGGCGACACCGGACCCCCGCTCCCGCACATCCTCCGTGGTGTCCACCGGCAACAGACCGGACACCGTCGAGTGCGTTCCCGAACTACTCATGTTTCACGGCCTTTCGACTCTGCTTTCGACTCTGCTTAGGAACCAGATCATGACAGATAAATTTGAAGTACTCGCCCAGGCCGCACACCTCTCAGGTGTCGAACGGATCGTGAACGCCCCACTGCCCACCGTGTACGGCGATTTCCAGGCGGTCGGATTCCTGGACCACGATCGCGGTGAGGAACAAGTGGCCCTGGTTTACGGCGAGGTCGGAGATCTGGGCGGTGCCGGGGGCGACGCGGCGAAGGAAGGAGTACTCGCCCGGCTTCATTCCGAGTGCCTCACCGGCGACGCCTTCGGGTCCACGCACTGCGAATGCGGCGACCAGCTCGCCGCGGCGCTGCGCGCCATCGTCGCCGAGGGGCGCGGCGTCCTCGTCTACCTCCGTGGCCACGAGGGCCGCGGCATCGGCCTGCTCGCCAAGCTGCAGGCGATGAAGCTCCAGTCGGAGGGCCTCGACACCGTGGAGGCGAATCTCGCCCTCGGCCTCCCGGTGGACGCCCGTGACTACGGCGTCGCGGCGGACATCCTGCACGACCTCGGCGTACGGTCCGTCCGGCTGTTGTCGAACAACCCGCGCAAGCGGGAGGCGCTGCAACGCCACGGCATCAAGGTCGCCGAACAGGTTCCGCTGCTGATTCCGCCGTGCGCGGAGAACATCACCTATCTGCGTACCAAACGGGAACGGCTCGACCACTTCCTGCCGCACCTGGACGCCGTGGCTTCCCACCGGTCCTGAGCGGTCCGCGGCGGACGGGAGCGTCACCCGGACGCGCCGGGCCGGGTGAGAGCGGCGTGCGCGGGGGGGGAAAGGTGCGAGGAATGACCGACGACGTGCCGCGACGTGCGACGCCGCCGATCGCGTACGCCTGTGGCACCGCACCGAGGAGCGGGCGTAGCGCAGCCTGGAGGCGGTGGGGCCGGCCGGACGGGCCGAGCCCCGCGCCGCGCCGCCGAGACGGCGGCGCGGTCCGAGGAGTGGCTGGCCGAACTCGCCTTGGACGGGATGGACTTCACCTTCCGAGCCACGTGACCTGGCTCAGTCGGACACCGCCTCGTGCACGAGCCGCTTGAGCTCGGGAAAGATCGAATGGGACGACGTCGGGCGAACCTGGGTGTAGAACTGCACGGTCAGGTCCTGGCGCGGGTCGACCCAGAACGTCGTACTGGCGACCCCACTCCAGCCGAACGCGCCTTGGCTGGACGGGACTTGGGTGATCTCCGGGTCCACCACGACGGAGACACCGAGGCCGAAGCCGAGGCCCGCGTTGTGGGGTTCCTGATGCAGTGGGCTGCCGAAGGTACGGCGGTCGGCGTTGCCCGGGAGGTGGTTGGAGACCATCGAGTCCACGGTCTCGGGGCGCAGCAGCCGGACTCCGTCGAGTTCGCCGCGGCGACGGAGCATCTCCATGAAGCGGTGATAGTCGTGGGCGGTGGCCACCATGCCGCCGCTCCCGGAGACGAAGCGCGGGCGGCCGTGCAGCGGGAGTCCGGCGATCGGGGTGATCCGGCCCTCGGTGTCCTCCCCGTAGAGCTCGGCGAGCCGGTCCGCCTGGTTCTCCGTGACACAGAATCCGGCGTCCGTCATCCCCAGCGGGCCGAAGATCCGCTCGGCGAGGAACTCGTCGAGGTCACGGCCGGACACCACCTCGATCAGGCGGCCCAGCACGTTGGTGGAGACCGAGTAGTTCCACTGGGCGCCCGGTTCGAACTGCAGCGGCAGCCCGGCATACACGTCGCAGGTCCCGGCCAGGTCCGCGCCCGGCGCCACCGACGACTCCAGACCGGCGTCGCGGTAGAGCGCGTCGACGGGGTGCGAGTGGTAGAAGCCGAAGGTCAGGCCCGAGGTATGGGTCAACAGGTGCCGGATCAGAAGGGGTTGCTCGGCGGGGCGGGTCTTCGTCTCGGGGCCGGACCCGCTGACGTACACCCGTGGGTGGGTGAACGCGGGGAGGAAACGGGCGACCGGGTCGTCGAGTCGGAAGTGCCCCTCTTCCAGGAGCATCAGCGCGGCGACCGAGGTGACCGGCTTCGTCATCGAGTAGATGCGCCACAAGGTGTCGGTCTCGACGGGGAGTCGGGCCTCCCGGTCGCGCCAGCCGTACGCGGTGAGGTGCGCGACCCGGCCGTGCCGGGACAGGGCCACCAGATAACCGGGCAGTCGCTGGTCGTCGACCAGATGGGCGAAGTGCTGGTCCAGCCGGGCCAGCGCCTTCGCATCCAGGCCCGCCTCGCTCGGCTCGACCTCTTGTCGCAGGTGTCCCATGGCTCTCCTCCGGGCTGCGGCTCTTGGACTACCTCACTGTCATCGTCTCGCACGGACTTCCACCGCGTCCTGCGGGGGACGTCGGTCGGCGGTCACCGTCCCGATACGCCCGGGCAGTCGCAGCGCGAGCGGCAGCCCGGTCGCGGACACGGCCGCCAGAACCGTCAGCGGCGGCCCCGTCGCGACACCGCCCGTGAGGGCCATCACCGTGGTCGCCACGGAGATCCCCAGAGTGGGCCCGACATTCATCGCGGTCTGCTGGAGTCCGCCCGCCACCCCCGCCGAGGACGCGGAAGCGTGCCGCACGACGACCGCCGTCGCGGTGACCATCACCGTCGCGAAACCGGCGCCCAGCAGCAGAAAGCCGGTGCCGATCGCCACCGCCGTCGATTCCTCGTCGAGCCGGGACAGCAGCACGACCCCCAGGGTGAGGTTGCCCAGCCCGGCGAGGCTTGTCCGACGGGCCCCCAGCCGACGCATGAGGACGGCGGACACGGGCGCGCCCACCACCATCATGACGGCCCCCGGCAGCGCGTGCAGGCTGGTCCGCAGCGGGTCCAGACGCAAAACTTCCTGCAGGAAGTAGCTGCCGACGAACAGCGCGCCGAGCATCGCCGCCGACGCCGCCACCAGAATGCCGAGCGCCGCGCCGATCGCCGCGGAGCCAAGCACATCGGGCGGGAGCAGCGGGTTCGCGGTCCGGCGTTCATGGCGTACGAACACGGCTCCTGTGGCCGCGACCACCACCAGCTCGAGTGCTGTCGCGGTCGTCCAGCCGGTTTCCGGTATTCCGACCAGTGCCCGGACCAGACACACCAGCGCCACCGCGAGCAGGCAGGCCCCGGACAGATCGAGCCCGCCCGCCGGGACCCTGCCCCGCGCCGGGGCCCGGACGGTGAGAACCAGCGCGCCCATGACGAGTGCGGGCACGACATGGAGGAAGAAGACGGCCCGCCAGCCGAGATGGGTGACCAGCGCCCCGCCGACGACCGGGCCGGCGGCGGCCGCGAGACCGATGGCGCTGGTGCGCAACGCGATGGGCATACCGAGCCGGTCCGGCGGATACGCGGCGCGCAGCATTCCGAGCGTGGCCGGCTGGAGCAGCGCGCCGAAGATCCCCTGGGCGACCCGCAGTCCGATCACCCAGCCGATGCCGGGCGCCAGGCCGATCCCTGCCGACGTCGCGCCGAAGCCCAGGATGCCCATGGCGAAGAGCCGCTGGTGGCCGTACCGGTCTCCGAGCCGCCCCGCGAACACCAACAGGCTCGCCACCGCGATGAGATAGCCGGTGCTGGTCCACTGGACCTGTGAGAACGACGCGTTCAGCTCGCGTTGCAGTGTGGGCTGGGCGACCGTGAGCACGGTGCCGTCCAGGGCGACGATCACGGCCCCGACGACACTGCTCGTGAGCGTGAGCCGACGCCGGGCCGATGACTTCACCGCTCCTCCGGCCCGAGGTGTGCGTCCAGTGCGGCATTCAACAGGGGTACGAAGTCATCGGCGCCGGTGGTGACCTGGAGGCTGCCCCAGCCCCACAGCTGGGCGATTCCGTGCAGGTTCGCCCACAGGGCGCCCGCGACGACCGGGGCGTCGGCCTCGGGGCGCACCTGGCCGACCAGGTCCACCAGTACGCCGAACAGCGGCAGGCTCGTCTCCCGCAGACCCAACCGATTGCTCTCCAGCAGGTCATGACGGAACATCAGCTCATACATTCCGCGGTGGGCCAGCGTGAAGTCGAGGTAGACCTTCGCGAGCGTGGCGAGCTGGGCACGGGGGCCGGCCTCACTGCCGCGGCCGACCGCCTCCGTCGCCCGGGCCCCCAGGTCGGTGAAGCCCCGGCGGGCGATGGCCGACAGCAGTTCCAGGTGGGTCGGGAAGTAGCGGCGCGGCGCCCCGTGGGAGACGCCGGCGCGGCGGGCGATCTCCCGAAGGGTCAGTGCCTGTGCGCCCTCCGCGGTCACCAGATCGACCCCGACCTCGATCAGGCGGGCCTTCAAGCCTGCCTCCTGCTCGCTCATAGACACTGTCTACCAGCCGCGAGTAGACAGTGTCTACTGTGTCTGCTCGGAATGTTCGTCTCCCCCCGAGGGTTGATGAAGACATGACTCAGGACGCGACGCAGGACGCACTGCTCACGCTGCTCTCCGAGTACAAGGGCGGGGTGCTGGTCACCCTCAAGAAGGACGGACGGCCCCAGCTGTCGAACGTCAGCCACGCCTACTACCCCGACGAGCGGATCATCCGGGTCTCGCTCACCGACGACCGGGCCAAGACCCGCAATCTGCGCCGGGACCCGCGGGCCTCCTACCACGTGACCAGCGAGGACCGGTGGGCGTACACGGTCGCCGAGGGCACGGCCGACCTCACATCCGTCGCCGCGGATCCCCAGGACGAGACCGTCGAGGAGCTCATCCGCCTCTACCGGGACGTCCTGGGGGAGCATCCCGACTGGGACGACTACCGGGCGGCGATGGTCCGCGACCACCGGCTGGTGCTACGGCTTCATGTGGAGCGCGCCTACGGCATCGCGCGCGAACGCTGATCCGGCTCCGAAAGTCGAGGACGGCCCCTCACCTCGCGTTGTCGCAACTACTGTTGATCTCGGACGGTGTCACCCGGAGGCACCGCCGCGGCGTCGGAAGCGGGGAGTGCGGGGGCATGCTGGATCCCATCTCGTTGGGGGCCATCACGGCGGTACTCGGCGCCGTGGGATCGGGAATGGCCAACGAAGCGGGCAAGTGGGCCTGGGAGTCCACCGGAGGACTGGTGCGCCGGATCGCGGGGCGGGAGGTCGCCGCGCCGACGACCGCGGAGCAGACGGCTTCCGTCGCGCGGCTGGTGCACGAGCGACTGCACGACGACCCGCAACTCGCCCACACCTGGACCCTGTTCGCCCGAGGGGTGTCGCTTCCCGGAGCCGGTTCACGACCGGAGCGGCCCCGCCTTCCCGCGTCCGTACGGTTTTTCACCGACCGTCAGGACGCTTTGAAGAGCCTCGACAAGGAGGTCTCGCGGACCTTCGACGGCAGCCCTCGGGTGGCCCTCCTGCACGGGCGGGAAGGCATGGGCACCAGCACCCTGGCCGTGCACTGGGGCTGGCGCCAGGCGGACCGCTTCCCGGACGGGCAGCTCTACGCAGACCTGCGCGGCCCCGGCGCGCGTGACCCCGGAGCTGTCCTCAGCTCGCTGCTGCGCCAACTCGGCATCCCTGACGAGGAGATACCGCCCGCCACCTCGGACCGCGCCGACCGCTTCCGGCGGCACGTGGCCGACCGGCGGCTGCTGCTCGTCCTCGACCACGCCCAGTCCGCCGCGCAGATCCTGCCCCTGCTGGCCTCCGCGCCCGGGGTGTTCACGGTCGTCGTCACCCGGCGCCCGTTCACCGGCGTGGACGCCCTGCCGGTCCAGGTCGGCCCGCTGGCCAAGCGGGACGCGGTCCACCTGCTCACCCACCTCGTAGGCAAGCCCGCGATCACCGCGGCCAAGGCCGCGCTGCCCGCCGTACTGGACCGTTGCGGCGGCTCGCCGTACGCCCTGCGGGCCGCCGCGCCCCGTCTCGCCGCACCCTCCGCGGAGAGTTCGCCCGTGCCCGACAGCGACCCGGTGCGCGCGGCGGCCGAGGACTCCTACCGGCTGCTGGCCCCCGACGCGGCCCGCGTCTACCGGTTGACCGGCCTCTACGACTGGCCCGCCTTCGACGCCGCGACCGCCGCACGCGCGGCGGACATCGAGCCGGGCGAGGCGGATCGGATCCTGGAGGAGCTCGCCGACGCGCTCCTGCTGGAACGCACGGGCGCGGGGCGCTACCACTACCGGCCCGTCGTCCGCGCACACGCAGAAGCCGCCGCGGCCGCCACCGACGGCATCGCCGGCTGCTCGGCCGCGGTGTCCCGGACCGTCGAGGGCTATCTGCACCTGGCTGTCGGCGCCGCGCAGGCGGCCCTCCCGGAGAGCTGGCGCGTCCCCTCCGGCGCTACACCGGTCTCCTTCACGGACCGGGGTGAGGCGGTGTCCGCGCTCGCCACCGAAGCACGCAACCTCGTCCAGGCCGTGCACGCCGCCGAGGAGTTCGGCGACCGGGACACCGTCCTGCGGCTCTGTCAGGCGCTGTGGCCGCTCCAGCTCAAAGCGGGCCACCACGACATCCTCCTGCCCGCCCTGCGGACCGGTGCGCGCACTGCCGACGCCCACGTCCCGGGAACCCGCTCGGCCGGCGCGCTGCACGCCCAACTGACCCACACGCTCACCGAGTTGCGCCGCTGGGAGGAGGCCGAACCGGAGGCGCTCGCAGCCGCCCGGGACGAGCGTGCGGCCGGACATGTACGCGGACACGCCTCCGCCGTCGAGTTCCTCGGCCTGCTGCGCCTGAGGCAGTGGCGCTGGCAGGAGGCGTACGACTGCTTCGAGGAGGCGTCCGGCATCCTCGACGGCATCGGCCCCGACGGCGAGGGAGCCCGCGATCTGCCGCGTGCCCGCGCCCTGTTGGAGCGCCACCGCGGTCGCGCCCTGCGCAATCTCGACCGCCGGGCCGAGGCGCTGGAACGACTGGAGCGGGCGTTGAGGTTCTTCCGGGAGAGCGGGGAGGCGTACAACACGGCACGCACGCTCACCGACCTTGCCGAAACCCACCTGTCCGGCGGCGAGTTCACGACCGCGCTGTCGCTCGTCGACGAGGCGATCGCGGCCCTCGCACCGGAACAGGCCGCGTATCAGCTCGCGGCTCTGCGGACGTTGCGCGAGCGCTGCCTCAACTCCGGTGGCCCCCAGGGGTGATCAGGACGCGGTGGAGCGTCGGACCGGTGCGCATCGCCAGGCCCGGACCGACCAGCTCATCGAGCGACTTGCCCGCAGCGAGCCAGGCGTACACCGCGGAGGCGTACGCGGCTGGATCGGCGTCCGCGGTCGACTCGGCGGTGAGGTGGAAAAGGCCTTCGGCGCGGGTGCGGACGATGCAGCTGCCGGGACCGGTGACATAGGCGGCGAGCGCGCACTCCGGGAAACGGGCCAGCACCTCCGACGTCCACAGCGCCGGTGAGCCGAAGCGCGGGTCGGTGGCCTCGGCGTACCTGAACACGACGTCCGCCAGGACGAGTGGGGACGGATCGCGGGTGTCCTCGTGCACCGCCGTGTGTGCCTGGCCCGGGCCCTCCGGCTCGGGGCACGGGTCGGTGTGCCGCACCACCGAGACCTCGCCCGAGCCGAGAAGTCGCGTCAGGACACGCAACGGTGCGGTGCGGGACGGGGGTTCGTACGGCGGCAGTGGGAGCGGTTCGAGAAGTGCGGGCACATCCGGCTCGGGGATGCCGATGATGTCGTAGAAGAGACGGCGCAGCCGGGCCGCCGACTCGCCGGGCACGGAGCTGGTGAACCCGGCGGGTCCCGGCAGCGGCCGGTGGGTGGCGAGCAGTGACTCCAACTGGGGGAGCAGAGGGGCCCCGGGCGCGAGCCGTGGCGCTTCCCGCACGAAGTCGGAGACGGGTGCGGCGGGGTCGAGACCCGACAGTGGTGCCGCTCCGAGAAGTACGGGGGTGCCGAGCGCGGCGGCGTAGTAAGTGACCGAGCCGTGGTCACCGATCACCGCGTCCGCCGCGATCAGGGCCTGGCGCCAGCCCTCCAGCGGGTCGATCAGCGTCAGCCCCGCCCGGCGCGCCCGGTCCAGCCAGGCGCGGATCTGGCCCGGGCCGTGGCCGTGCCAGATGTTGGGATGCAGCACGGCCGCGAGCCGGTACTCGTCCGCCGGGAACTCCGCGGTCAGTCGCGGGAGCAGGGACGGGAGTACGTCATCGCCGCCGCCGTCGCCGAAGAGCGACTCCGGGTTCCAGGTGGAGTTGAGGAGGATCAGCCGTTGTCCGGTTCGCACGCCGAGGGCACGGCGGTAGCGGTCGCGGTACGGACGGGCTGCCAGTATGCGGTCGAAGCACGGGTCTCCGGCGAGTACGGCCGTCGGCGCCGCCTCGGGACAGGCGATGCGCAGACGCTCGTACTGCTCCGGATGCGACAGCACCAGCGCGTCGGCGATGGGCTTCCCGTCCTCGTCCAGGAGCCACTCGGGAGACATCCCGAACACAGGAACTGGCCCCCGGCGTCCGGTATCCGGTATCCGGTATCCGGTATCCGGTATCGCCAGCGTTTTAGTGTAGCCGACACCATGGGACAATACGGTCAACTTGCCAGCGAATTCCTGGAGTTGGCCGCCGAAGCTCGCCGAGATCACGAGGGACACCGGGGTCGCGACCGCCTGCTCCCAAGGCAGCACAGGTACATCGACGTCGGCGAGCAGCTCGGCGACACCGGATCGGAACGCCGACGATCCGGTGCACGTCACCAGCACTTGTACCCGGAAGTCGTCGTCGAACAGCGGGAGCACATCGAGGAGTCGCGTCGCGGCGGTGACGTTGTGCACGACCAGCAGAACGCGACGGCAGTGTCCCCGGGTGGCCCAGCGGGCCGCGTCGTCCCCGACCGGCACCCGTATCCACTCGTCCCGCGCCACGCCCGTACCCCGCCCTCGCGCCCGTCGGCCCAGCTCACGGCCGGGATCCACTGCTGTGATCGGGCAACGATAGTCAACGGGGGCTCCGCGCACACCGGCCGCCCCTGAACCCGGCCGGGGTGCGCGGAGTGGCTCTGTGTAACTGCGCTGTTCTTTTCTGCTTGTTCCGGCCGATGTTCTTGCTGGAAACGTCAGCTGTCAACCGTGCCTCGGTACGCCTCCGGAGAACAGCCAGGTCCCCGACAGCCCTGTGCTGTCGGGGACCTGGGTTTCCCGGGGGGAGCGGGAGGATCAGGCGGTGACCGTCTCACGCTGTGCGGCGTTCTGCGTGCCCCGCTCGCCCAGCTGCTCGGTCGGCACCTTGTGCGTCTCACGGGCGGTGAGTACGGCGAGCACCGGCGGGATGCACAGCGCCGCGGTGAACAGCGCCACCATCGACCAGTTGTCGCCGTCCGGGCCCGCGATCTGTGCCGCGAAGGTGACCGCGAACCCGGCGACGGCGAAGCCGATCTGCGTGCCGATCGCCATGCCGGAGAGCCGGACGCGGGTGGAGAACATCTCGCCGTAGAAGGACGGCCAGACACCGTTCGCGGCGCTGTAGACCACACCGAAGGCGAGGATGCCGAAGAGGAGGACGAGAGGGTACGAGCCCGTGGAGACGGCCCACAGGTAGGCGAACATCAGGACGGCGCTGCCCGCGGCGCCGATCAGATAGACCGGGCGGCGGCCGATGCGGTCGGAGAGCGTGGCCCAGGCCGGGATCGCGCCGAGGGCGACGATGTTGGCGAGCGCGCCCACCCACAGCATCTGGGTACGGGACAGGCCGACCGAGTCACTCGTGCCGTACGACAGAGCCCATACCGTGAAGATCGTGCTGACCGAGGCGATCAGGGCGCCCGCGATGACCCGCAGGACGTCCGCCCAGTGATGGCGCATCAGCACGGCGAGCGGCAGCGCGGGGACGCCCTCGCTCGCGGCCTGCTGGGTGAAGGCCGGGGTCTCCTGCAGCGTGCGGCGGATCACATAGCCGACGACGGCGACCGCGACGCTCAGCCAGAACGGCACGCGCCAGCCCCAGGAGAGCAGCTGGTCCTCGGGCAGCGCGGCGATCGGGAGGAAGACCAGGGTCGCGAGGAGCTGGCCGCCCTGGGTGCCGCTGAGGGTGAAGCTGGTGAAGAAGCCGCGCCGGTTGGGTGGCGCGTGTTCCAGCGTCATGGAGTTGGCGCTGGCCTGCTCGCCGGCCGCGGAGATGCCTTGCAGGACGCGGCACAGGACCAGCAGGACGGGGGCGAGGCCGCCGACCTGGTCCCGGGTGGGCAGACAGCCGATGAGGAACGTCGAGAGGCCCATCAGCATCAGCGTGAAGACCATGATCTTCTTGCGGCCGAGCCGGTCGCCGTAGTGACCGAGGAACAGCGCGCCGATCGGGCGGGCCGCGTACGCGACACCGAACGTGGCCAGCGAGAGCAGGGTCGCGGTGGCCGGGTCCGAGTCGTCGAAGAAGACCTTCGGGAAGATCAGGGCGGCCGCGCTGCCGTAGATGAAGAAGTCGTAGTACTCCAGAGCGCTGCCGATCCAGGCGGCCATGGCGGCTTTCTTGGGCTGGCCGGGTGGCGCGTCGAGCGGGGCGGCGGGGACAGACACGGCGTGCTCCTTCTGGGGAACTCCGGGGAGGGGAGTGGCGGAGGGGGAGAGGTGCCGGGGCCCTGGGGTGGCGGGTCGGCCGTTGCCGGGTGACGCGTCCGCCTCGGCGGTTGCGCATCGTCCGGCTAATTAACCCACTGGGTAGTTAGTAGCGGATGGCTACGGATGTTGCGCTGACGTTTCCCGGGTGTCAAGAGGTCGTGCCAAAGGATCTTCCCGGGATCGGGTACGCGGGCCGGGGGCGGGCCCCCGTCCGGCCCGCGGTTTCCCGGTGCGCCCCGCGGGTTCTCAGTCCGTCGCGCGGTCCGCCGTGAGATAGGCGATGACCATGTCGCCGAGCATGGTCCGGTAGTGTTCCCGCCGGTCGGGGTCGACCAGGTCACGGCCGAAGAGGGCGCCGAAGGTGTGCCGGTTGGAGACCCGGAAGAAACAGAACGAGCTGATCATCGCGTGCAGGTCCACGGCGTCGACGTCGGCCGTGAACAGGCCCGATTTCCGCCCGGTCTCCAGGATGCGGCGGATCACGTCCAGTGCGGGTGAGCCGATCCTGCCCAGCTCCTCGGACCCGGCGATGTGCTCGGCCTCGTGGATGTTCTCGATGCTGACCAGCCGGATGAAGTCGGGGTGCGCCTCGTGGTGGTCGAAGGTCAGCTCGGCGAGCCGGCGGATGGCCGCGACCGGGTCGAGATGTTCGACGTCCAGCTCCTGTTCGGCCTGCCGGATCTCGGAGTACGCGCGCTCCAGAACGGTCGTGAACAGCTGTTCCTTGCCGCCGAAGTAGTAATAGATCATCCGCTTCGTGGTGCGGGTGCGGGCGGCGATCTCGTCGACCCGGGCGCCCATGTAACCGGCGCGCGCGAACTCCTGGGTGGCCACGTCGAGAATCTCGGCCTTGGTGCGCGCGGCGTCACGGACGCGTCCGCCCGGCCGTGTGGGTTCTTCGACGCTGGTCATCGGGTTCCTTCGGGCGAGGGGACAGTGCCGGTGATTGTAGAAGCAGGCTCCGGGGGCCGGATCACGAGTTCCAGGACGGCTCTTCCCGTGGGTCCACGATGCTGATATAGCTAACGTACTAGTTCGTACATTAGTGAGCCGAGGAGTCCCGCCGTGCCCCAGAACTCTTATCTCGTCGGCCTCATCGGTTCCGGCATCGGCCCCTCGCTCAGCCCCGCGCTGCACGAGCGGGAGGCGGACCGACAGGGTCTGCGCTATCTGTACCGGCTGCTGGACCTCGACACCCTCGGCGTCGGACCGGAGGCGGTGGGCGATCTCGTCCGTGCCGCACGCGACCTCGGCTTCGACGGGCTGAACATCACGCATCCCTGCAAGCAGCTGGTCATCGGCCACCTCGATGAGCTCGCCCCGCAGGCCGAGGCGCTCGGCGCGGTCAACACCGTCGTCTTCGAGGGCGGTCGCGCGGTCGGACACAACACGGACGTCACCGGGTTCGCGGCGTCCTTCGCGCGCGGTCTGCCCGACGTCCCCCTGGAGCGGGTCGTGCAGCTGGGCGCGGGTGGCGCGGGCGCGGCCGTCGCGCACGCGGTGCTGACGCTGGGCGCCGGCCATGTCACCGTTGTCGACGCGATGGCCGACCGGGCCGCGGATCTCGCCGCCGCGCTGAACCGCCACTTCGGCGCGGATCGCGCGACCGCCGCGACGCCGGACACACTCGGGGCACTCCTCGCGCACGCCGACGGCGTCGTGCACGCCACGCCGACCGGCATGGCCGCCCACCCCGGCCTGCCGTTCCCGGCCGAGCTGCTGCACCCCGGTCTGTGGGTCGCCGAGGTCGTCTACCGTCCGCTGGAGACCGAGCTGCTGCGCACCGCCCGTGCGATCGGCTGCGCCACTCTCGACGGTGGGGGCATGGCGGTCTTCCAGGCCGTGGATGCCTTCCGGCTGTTCACCGGGCGGGAACCCGACAGTGCGCGGATGCTTGCGGACATCGCCGAGTTGGCGGGTGTGGCGGGGGCCCGGAGCTGAGGGCGACTCATGGGTGGGGTGAGCGGGGTTGTGCGGCGGGCGCGGGTGCGTGGGAGCTGATCGCAGTTCCCCGCGCCCCTCACGGGGCCCGTACCGACCAGGGCATTCAAAAGCGACACCGAAGGAGCATCAACGTGCGTACGTCCATCGCCACCGTCTCGCTCAGTGGATCACTGACCGAGAAGCTCACGGCCGCGGCCCGGGCGGGCTTCGACGGCGTCGAGATCTTCGAGAACGACCTGCTCGCGTGCCCCCTCACGCCCGAGGAGATCCGGGCCCGCACCGCCGACCTCGGTCTGAGCATCGACCTGTACCAGCCGATGCGCGACATCGAGGCCGTGCCCGAGGACGAGTTCGCCCGCAATCTGCGCCGGGCGCGGCACAAGTTCGACCTCATGCGACGGCTGGGCGCCGACACCGTCCTGGTGTGCTCCAGTGTCTCGCCACTCGCCGTGAACGACGACGCGCTCGCCGCCGGACAACTGAGCCAACTGGCCGACCTGGCACAGGACTTCGGCATCCGCGTCGCCTACGAGGCACTCGCGTGGGGACGCCATGTGAGTACGTACGACCACGCCTGGAGCATCGTCGAGGCCGCGGACCATCCCTCCCTCGGCACCTGCCTGGACAGCTTCCACATCCTCGCCCGCGGCAGTGACCCCAAGGGCATCGAGGACATCCCCGGCGAGAAGATCTTCTTCCTGCAACTGGCCGACGCCCCGCTGATGGCGATGGACGTCCTGCAGTGGAGCCGCCACTACCGCTGCTTCCCCGGCCAGGGCGGGTTCGACATCGCCGGGCTGCTCGGACACGTCCTGCGCGCCGGATACCGGGGACCGCTCTCCCTGGAGGTCTTCAACGACGTCTTCCGGCAGGCCGAAGCGGGCCCGACCGCCGTGGACGCGCGGCGCTCTCTGCTCGTACTGCAAGAAGCAACCGGAATCGCCGCACTGCCCGCGCCCGTGGTGCCCACCGGCGTCGCCTTCGCCGAACTCGTCACCCCCGACGTCGAACCCGTCACCGCGCTCCTCGGCGCCCTCGGCTTCACCCGCAGGGCCAAGCACCGCAGCAAACCGGTGGACCTCTGGCAGCAGGGCGAGGCCCGCGTCCTGGTCAACACGGGACCGGCCGCCCGGCGCGACGGCACCTCGCTCGCGGCCGTCGGCCTGGAGTCCCCGGATCCGGCCGCCGCGGCCCGGCGCGCCGAATCACTGCTCGCGCCGGTCCTGCCGCGCCGCCGCGCCCCCGAGGACGCGTTGCTGGACGCGGTGGCCGCGCCCGACGGCGTCGAACTCTTCTTCTGCGCCACGGAACACCCCGAACTGCCCAGCTGGACAGAGGACTTCGAGGCCGTCGAGCACCGCGGCGGCGTATCGCGCGTGCACCGCGTCGACCACCTGGCCCTCACCCAGCCCTGGCACCAGTTCGACGAGGCGGCCCTCTTCCACAGCGGTGTGCTCGGGCTGAGCGGGCAGGACAGCGTCGATGTCGCCGACCCGTACGGCCTGCACCGCAGCCGCGCGGTCACCAACGCCGACGGCAGCGTCCGCATCGCCCTCGGGGTCGGACCCGCACCCACCGACGAGGACGCCCGCGCCCAGCACATCGCCTTCGCCACGGACGACGTGGTCACCGCGGCCCGCCACTTCCGTGACGCCGGCGGCCGTCTGCTGCCGATGCCCGCGAACTACTACGACGACCTGGCCGCACGGTACGAGTTCGCTGACGGCGAGCTGGAGACGTACCGCGAGCTCGGCATCCTCTACGACCGTGACGCGGACGGCGAGTTTCGCCACTGCTACACGGAGACCGTCGGCCGCGTCTTCTTCGAACTCGTCCAGCGCGACGGCGGCTACCGCGGCTACGGCGCCCAGAACGCCCCGGTCCGCCTCGCCGCGCAGCACGCGGTGGGCCGCCGCCCGGGGCGCTGACACGATCGGAGCGTATGACCCGCCGGCTGACGGTCCCGGATCCACGAGGCGTCGCGCGGCGGGTGAACCGGGGCCGACCGAGAAGGCCGGCCCCCTACGTTGGGGAAGGCCCGGCCCGCCCCGGAGGGCGGGCCGGAATCTCCTCGGTTTCTACAGCACCGCGGAAGTTCCGGCGGCGTTCCACTCGGCGATCACAGGACGGCCGTGCTCCGTGGAGAGCCGGCTGACCGTCCCCGTCGCGAGCTGGAACAGCCGTCCGTCCGCGGCGGGCAGCCCCAGCCGGCGGGCGGTGAGCACCCGCAGGAAGTGGGCGTGCGCCACGAGGATCACATCGCCGCCCTCGAGCGCCGCCGCCACGCGGGACAGCACGCGGTCGGCGCGCTGTCCCACCTCGGCCGGCGACTCGCCGGGGTGCTCCGCCGGACCGGGCGCCACCCCGTCGTTCCACAGGTACCAGTCGGGCCGGGTGCGATGTATCTCGACGGTCGTGACGCCTTCGTACGCGCCGTATCCCCACTCGTGCAGATCGGGATCGGGTACGGCCCCGTACAGACCGGCGAGTTCCGCCGTGCGCACCGCGCGGTCCAGCGGGCTGGTGAGCGCGAGGGCGAAGGTCCGGCCGGCGAGCAGCGGGGCGAGGGACTTCGCCTGTTCCTCGCCGTGCTGGGTGAGCGGCAGGTCGGTCCAGCTGGTGTGCCGGCCCGACGCACTCCACTCGGTCTCGCCGTGGCGGACCAGCAGGAGGTCGCCCATGGTCGTTACTCCGCGGACTCGACGGCGTGGCCGCCGAACTGGTTGCGCAGCGCGGCGATCATCTTCATCTGCGGCGAGTCGTCCTGGCGGGAGGCGAATCGGGCGAAGAGGGAGGCCGTGATGGCGGGCAGTGGGACGGAGTTGTCGATGGCCGCCTCGACGGTCCAGCGGCCCTCGCCCGAGTCGTCCGCGTAGCCGCGCAGCTTGTTCAGGTGCTCGTCGTCGTCCAGGGCGTTGACGGCGAGGTCGAGCAGCCAGGAGCGGATGACCGTGCCCTCCTGCCAGGAGCGGAAGACCTCGCGCACGTCCGTGACGGAGTCGACCTTCTCCAGGAGCTCCCAGCCCTCGGCGTAGGCCTGCATCATGGCGTACTCGATGCCGTTGTGGACCATCTTGGAGAAGTGGCCGGCGCCGACCCTGCCGGCGTGCACGAAGCCGGATTCACCCTCGGGCTTGAGCGCGTCGAAGATCGGCTGGACCTTCGCGACGTGCTCGGCGTCGCCGCCGACCATCAGCGCGTAGCCGTTCTGCAGACCCCAGACGCCGCCGGAGACGCCCGCGTCGACGAAGCCGATGCCCTTGGCGGCGAGCTCCTCCGCGTGCTGCTCGTCGTCGGTCCAGCGGGAGTTGCCGCCGTCGACGACGGTGTCGCCGGGGGAGAGGAGGCCGCCGAGTTCGTCGATGACGGACTGGGTGGGGGCACCGGCCGGGACCATCACCCAGACCACGCGGGGGCCTTCGAGGCTTCCCACGAGGTCGGTGAGGCTCGACACGTCGGCGAGGTCCGGGTTGCGGTCGTAGCCGATGACGGTGTGGCCCGCGCGGCGGATCCGCTCGCGCATGTTGCCGCCCATCTTGCCGAGGCCGATGAGGCCAAGCTGCATGGCAGTCATGTCAGTTCACTTCTTCCGGTGCGTTCTTGAGCGTGCGGTAGGCGGCCACGAGGGCGGCGGTGGAGGGGTCGAGGCCGGGGACGTCGGTGCCTTCGGTGAGCGCGGGCTCCACCCGCTTGGCGAGGACCTTGCCCAGCTCGACGCCCCACTGGTCGAAGGAGTCGATGTTCCAGATCGCGCCCTGGACGAACACCTTGTGTTCGTAGAGGGCGATGAGCTGGCCGAGGACCGAGGGGGTCAGTTCGCGCGCGAGGATCGTGGTCGTCGGGTGGTTGCCCTTGAACGTCTTGTGCGGCACCAGTTCCTCGGGCACCCCCTCAGCCCGTACCTCGTCCGGCGTCTTGCCGAAGGCCAGCGCCTGCGTCTGCGCGAAGAAATTCGCCATCAGCAGGTCGTGCTGGGCGGCGAGTTCGGGCTCCAGCTCGTCGACCGGGTTGGCGAAGCCGATGAAGTCCGCCGGGATCAACTTGGTGCCCTGGTGGATGAGTTGGTAGTAGGCGTGCTGCCCGTTGGTGCCGGGCGTGCCCCACACCACCGGACCGGTCTGCCACTCCACCGGACGGCCCTCGCGGTCCACGGACTTGCCGTTGGACTCCATGTCCAGCTGCTGCAAGTACGCGGTGAACTTGGACAGGTAGTGCGAGTACGGCAGCACCGCGTGCGACTGGGCGCCGAAGAAATTGCCGTACCAGACACCCAACAGGCCCAGCAGCAAAGGTGCGTTGGCCTCGGCGGGGGCGGTGCGGAAGTGCTCGTCGACGGTCCTGAACCCGTCGAGCAGCTCCCGGAACCGGTCCGGACCGATGGCGATCATCAGGGACAGCCCGATCGCCGAGTCGAAGGAGTAGCGTCCGCCGACCCAGTCCCAGAACCCGAACATGTTGGCCGTGTCGATGCCGAAGTCGGAGACCTTCCCGGCGTTGGTCGACAGCGCCACGAAGTGCTTGGCCACGGCCTTCTGGTCGTCGTCCAGCCCG
Source organism: Streptomyces sp. NPDC048275 (assembly GCF_040652275.1). Taxonomy (NCBI): domain Bacteria; kingdom Bacillati; phylum Actinomycetota; class Actinomycetes; order Kitasatosporales; family Streptomycetaceae; genus Streptomyces; species Streptomyces sp. NPDC048275. The sequence goes on along the minus strand of NZ_JBEZLR010000059.1, from coordinate 25,570 downwards.
GCCAGCAGCCAGGCGCGCGCCGAGGTGGCGTTGGTGATCGTCTCGATGGTGGTGAACGTCTTGGAGGCGATGATGAACAGCGTCTCCGCCGGGTCCAGGTCCCGCACGGCCTCGTGCAGGTCGGCGCCGTCCACGTTCGACACGAACCGCACGGTCAGCGAACGGTCGGTGAAGGCGCGCAGCGCCTCGTAGGCCATCGCCGGACCGAGGTCGGAGCCGCCGATGCCGATGTTGACGACATTGCGGATCCGCCGACCCGTGTGGCCGGTCCACTCGCCCGAGCGGACCCGCTCGGCGAAGTCGGCCATCTTGTCGAGCACGGCGTGCACACCGGGGACGACGTTCTCGCCGTCGACCTCGATCACCGCGTCACGGCGGGCGCGCAGCGCGGTGTGCAGCACCGCGCGGTCCTCGGTGACGTTGATCCGCTCACCGCGGAACATGGCGTCCCGCAGGCCGAACACGTCGGTGGCGGTGGCCAGTTCCTGGAGCAGGGCGAGGGTCTCGTCCGTGATCAGGTGCTTGGAGTAGTCGATGCGCAGGTCACCGACCCGCACGACGTAACGCTCCGCGCGTGCGGGGTCGGTGGCGAACAGCTCACGCAGCTGCGGGTGGAGCAGCCCGTCGGCGCGGTGGTCCTCCAGGGCCACCCACTCCGGGCGCCGCGTGAGCTTGGGGGTGTCAGACATGACGGGGGGTCTCCTTGGTGCCCTCGCCTCGCAGGGCGATGGCGTACATGTCGTCCGCGTCGAGGCGGCGCAGTTCCTCGGCGATCAGCTCGGAGGTGGTGCGCACCTTCAGCGCGAGGGTGCGCGAGGGCTGTCCGGGCAGGGACAGCGTGGCCAGCGGGCCCTCGGGGCGGTCGATCACGATCTCGCCGTTCTCCGTGCCGAGCCGTACCGCCGTGACCACCGGACCGGCGGTGACGACGCGCTCGACCGGCACCTCGAGCCGGGTGCCGAGCCAGCGGGCCAGCAGTTCGGCGCTCGGGTTGTCGGCCTCGCTCTCGACAGCGGCCGAGATCACCTTCGTACGGGCCTGGTCGAGCGCGGCGGCCAGCATCGAGCGCCACGGCGTCAGCCGGGTCCAGGCCAGGTCGGTGTCGCCCGGCGCGTACGAGGCGGCACGGGCCTCCAGCGCGGCGAGCGGGGCCTCGACGGCGTACATGTCGGTGATGCGGCGCTGCGCGAGGGCGCCCAGCGGGTCCTTGGCGGGCACGTCGGGGGCGTCCACCGGCCACCAGACGACGACGGGCGCGTCGGGCAGCAGCAGCGGCAGGACCACCGAGTCGGCGTGGTCGGACACCGCGCCGTAGGTCCGCAGGATGACCGTCTCACCGGCGCCGGCGTCGGCGCCCACGCGGACATCCGCGTCGAGGCGCGAGTTGGTGCGGTCGCGCGGGGTCCGGGCGTGCCGCTTGATGACGACCAGGGTGCGCGAGGGGTGCTCGCGCGAGGCCTCCTCCGCCGCCCTGATCGAGTCGTAGGCGTTCTCCTCGTCGGTGACGATGACCATCGTCAGGACCATGCCCACGGCGGGAGTGCCGATGGCACGGCGCCCCTGCACGAGCGCCTTGTTGATCTTGCTTGCCGTGGTGTCGGTCAGGTCGATCTTCATGGCCTGCGCCAGCTCCGTCCGTCTCGTGCGAGCATCTCGTCGGCTTCCTTCGGACCCCAGCTGCCCGAGGAATACTGCGCGGGCTTGCCGTGGGTCTCCCAGTAGCCCTCGATCGGGTCGAGGATCTTCCAGGACTCTTCCACCTCTTGGTGACGGGGGAAGAGATTGGCGTCGCCGAGCAGGACATCCAGGATCAGCCGTTCGTACGCCTCAGGGCTGGACTCGGTGAACGACTCGCCGTAGGCGAAATCCATCGTGACGTCCCGGATCTCCATCGACGTACCCGGCACCTTCGATCCGAAGCGCACCGTCATGCCCTCGTCGGGCTGGACGCGGATGACGATCGCGTTCTGGCCGAGCTCCTCCGTGGCGGTCGAGTCGAACGGGGAGTGCGGGGCGCGCTGGAAGACCACCGCGATCTCCGTCACCCTCCGGCCGAGGCGCTTGCCGGTCCGGAGATAGAAGGGCACGCCTGCCCAGCGGCGGTTGTCGACCTCCAGCTTGACGGCCGCGTAGGTGTCGGTCGTCGACCTGGGGTCGATGCCGTCCTCCTGGAGATAGCCGCGCACCTGCTCGCCGCCCTGCCAGCTCGCCGCGTACTGGCCGCGCACGGTGTGCTCGCCCAGCTTCTCCGGCAACTTCACGGACTTGAGGACCTTGAGCTTCTCGGTGAGCAGCGAGTCGGCGTCGAAGGCGATGGGCTCCTCCATGGCGGTGAGCGCCATGAGCTGCAGGAGGTGGTTTTGGATCACATCCCGCGCCGAGCCGATGCCGTCGTAGTAGCCCGCCCGGCCGCCGATGCCGATGTCCTCGGCCATCGTGATCTGGACGTGGTCGACATATGACCGGTTCCAGATGGGCTCGTACATCTGGTTGGCGAAGCGCAGCGCCAGGATGTTCTGGACGGTCTCCTTGCCGAGGTAGTGGTCGATGCGGAACACCTGGTCCGGGTCGAACACCTCGTGCACGATCTTGTTGAGCTCGCGGGCGCTGGCCAGGTCGTGGCCGAACGGCTTCTCGATCACCGCGCGCCGCCAGGAACCCTCCGGAGCGTCCGCCAGCCCGTGCTTCTTGAGCTGCTGGACGACCTTCGGGAAGAACTTCGGCGGTACGGAGAGATAGAAGGCGTAGTTGCCGCTGGTGCCCCGCGAGGAGTCCAGCTCGTCGACGGCCGTGCGCAGTTGCTTGAACGCCGCGTCGTCGTCGAAGTCGCCCGGGATGAACCGCATGCCCTCGGCGAGCTGCTGCCAGACCTCCTCGCGGAACTCCGTACGGGCGTGCTCGCGCACCGAGTCGTGGACGACCTGTGCGAAGTCCTGGTCCTCCCACTCGCGGCGGGCGAAGCCGAGGAGCGAGAAGCCCGGCGGCAGCAGACCCCGGTTGGCGAGGTCGTACACGGCCGGCATCAGCTTCTTGCGGGACAGGTCGCCGGTGACGCCGAAGATGACGAGACCCGAGGGGCCCGCGATCAGGGGGAGACGGCGGTCGCGGGGGTCGCGCAGCGGGTTCGACCAGTCGAGGGACGCAGCGGCGGCGTCCGCGTCGGCCTTCGCCTTGCCCTTCGCCCCGGCCTTCACCTCAGCCGGTTCCACGGCCGGGTCACCGGATCCCTCCGGCGCGGCGGCCGCATCCTGCGGGGCGCTGTCGGAAAGTGACTCACGCTTGCTCATTCCCCTTCAGCTCCCTTGACTCCCTTGCCGCTCAGCGAGGTCGCCACCGCGTCGAGCAGGTCTTCCCAGGCCGCCTCGAACTTCGAGACGCCCTCGTCCTCCAGCTGCTTGACGACCTCGTCGTACGAGATCCCGAGCCCCTCGACGGCCGCCAGGTCGGCGCGGGCCTGGGCGTAGCCGCCGGTCACCGCGTCGCCGTGGATGTCCCCGTGGTCGGCGGTGGCGTTGAGGGTCGCCTCCGGCATGGTGTTGACCGTGCCCGGCGCGACCAGCTCGTCGACGTACAGGGTGTCCTTGTACGCGGGGTCCTTGACGCCGGTCGAGGCCCACAGCGGGCGCTGCTTGTGGGCGCCGGCCGGGGCGAGCGCGGTCCAGCGGGCGGAGGCGAACACCTCTTCGTACGCCTCATAGGCGAGCCGCGCGTTGGCGAGCGCGGCCTTGCCCTTGAGGGCGAGCGCCTCGTCGGTGCCGACCTTCGTCAGCCGCTTGTCGATCTCGCTGTCGACGCGGGAGACGAAGAAGGAGGCGACGGAGTGGATGCCGGCCAGGTCGATGCCCGCGGCCTGCGCCTTCTCCAGGCCCGCCAGGTAGGCGTCCATGACGTCGCGGTAGCGCTCCAGCGAGAAGATCAGCGTGACGTTGACGCTGATGCCGAGGCCGATGACCTCGGTGATCGCCGGGAGACCGGCCTTCGTCGCCGGGATCTTGATCATCACGTTCGGGCGGTCGACCAGCCAGGCGAGCTGCTTGGCCTCGGCGACGGTCGCCGCGGTCTCGTGGGCCAGCCGGGGGTCGACCTCGATGGAGACCCGGCCGTCACGGCCGCCGGTCGCGTCGTACACCGAGCGCAGGATGTCGGCGGCGGCGCGGACATCGGCCGTGGTCATCATGCGGACGGCCTCGTCGACCGTCACGCCGCGCACGGCGAGGTCGGCCAGCTGCTCCTCGTACCCCTCACCGGAGCCGATGGCGGCCTGGAAGATGGAGGGGTTGGTGGTGACGCCCACCACGTGCTTGGTCTCGATGAGTTCGGCCAGGTTGCCCGAGGCGATGCGCTTGCGCGACAGGTCGTCCAGCCAGATGGAGACGCCTTCGTCGGAGAGGCGCTTGAGGTTTCCCGCGGTCGCGGTTGCTTCGGTCACAGTGATCATCTTCCTTAAGTGCGATCGGATCAACCGCGGGCGGCGGCGAGGGATTCCCGCGCGGCGGCGGCGACGTTCTCGGCGGTGAAGCCGAACTCGGCGAACAGGGTCTTGGCGTCGGCGGAAGCACCGAAGTGCTCCAGCGAGACAATGCGTCCGTGGTCACCGACGTAGCGGTACCAGGTCAGGCCGATGCCCGCCTCGACCGCCACGCGGGCCTTCACGGACGGCGGAAGCACGCTCGCCCGGTACTCCGGGGACTGCTCCTCGAACCACTCGACGGACGGCATCGACACCACCCGGGTGCCGACCCCCTCGGCCTCCAGCAGCTCGCGCGCCTCGACGGCGAGGTGCACCTCGGAGCCGGTGGCGACGAGGACGACGTCGGGCGTGCCGGTGGACGCGTCGCGCAGGACGTAACCACCCTTGGCCGCCTCGGAGTTGGCCTCGTACGTCGGCACACCCTGACGCGTCAGCGCCAGGCCGTGCGGGGCCGGGTTCGTGGCGTGCCGCTTGAGGATCTCGGCCCAGGCGATGGAGGTCTCGTTGGCGTCGGCCGGACGGACGATGTTCAGTCCGGGGATGGCGCGCAGCGAGGCGAGGTGTTCGACCGGCTGGTGGGTGGGGCCGTCCTCGCCGAGACCGATGGAGTCGTGGGTCCAGACGTACGTCACCGGGAGCTGCATCAGCGCGGACAGCCGGACCGCGTTGCGCATGTAGTCGGAGAAGACCAGGAACGTGCCGCCGTAGATGCGGGTGTTGCCGTGCAGCGCGATGCCATTCATCTCGGCGGCCATCGAGTGCTCACGGATACCGAAGTGGACGGTACGGCCGTACGGGTCGGCCTCCGGCAGCGGGTTGCCCTTCGGGAGGAAGGAGGAGGTCTTGTCGATGGTCGTGTTGTTCGAGCCGGCGAGGTCGGCGGAGCCGCCCCACAGCTCGGGGATCACACCGCCGAGCGCCTGGAGGACCTTGCCGGACGCGGCGCGGGTCGCGACGGAGGTGCCCGCCTCGAAGACGGGGAGCTGGTCCTCCCAGCCCTCGGGGAGCTGACCGGCCACGATCCGGTCGAAGAGCTTGGCGCGCTCGGGGGCGGCCGTCCGCCACTCGGCGATCTTCTTGTCCCAGGCGGCGTGCGCCTCGGCGCCACGGTCCAGCGCCTGGCGGGCGTGTGCGAGGACCTCGTCCGCGACCTCGAAGGTCTGCTCCGGGTCGAAGCCCAGGAGCCGCTTGGTGGCCGCGATCTCCTCGGCGCCGAGCGCCGAGCCGTGCGAGGCCTCGGTGTTCTGCGCGTTCGGCGCGGGCCAGGCGATGATCGTGCGCATCGCGATGATGGAGGGGCGCTCGGTCTCGGCCTGCGCCGCCTTGAGCGCCGTGTGCAGCGCGTGGACGTCGATGTCACCGTCGGCGGAGGGCTCGATCCGCTGAACGTGCCAGCCGTACGCCTCGTAGCGCTTCAGCACGTCCTCGGAGAAGGCCGTCGCGGTGTCGCCCTCGATGGAGATGTGGTTGTCGTCGTAGACGAAGACCAGGTTGCCGAGCCTCTGGTGGCCGGCGAGGGACGAGGCCTCGGCGGAGATGCCCTCCTCCAGGTCGCCGTCCGAGACGATCGCCCAGATGGTGTGGTCGAAGGGGGACTCGCCCTCGGGGGCCTCGGGGTCGAAGAGGCCGCGCTCGTAGCGGGCGGCCATCGCCATGCCGACGGCGTTGGCGACACCCTGGCCGAGCGGACCGGTGGTGGTCTCGACACCCGCGGTGTGCCCGTACTCGGGGTGACCCGGCGTCTTCGAGCCGTGCGTGCGGAAGGCCTTGAGGTCGTCCAGCTCGAGCTCGTAACCGGAGAGGAAGAGCTGGGTGTAAAGGGTCAGCGAGGTGTGGCCGGGAGAGAGGACGAAGCGGTCGCGGCCGGTCCACTCCGGGTCGGCGGGGTCATGTCGCATCACCTTCTGAAAGATCGTGTACGCGGCCGGGGCCAGGCTCATCGCGGTGCCCGGGTGGCCGTTTCCGACCTTCTGTACGGCATCGGCGGCCAGGATGCGGGCCGTGTCGACGGCTCGCCGGTCGAGATCGGTCCATGCGAAGCCGTCGGAGCTCTGCGTACTCATCTTCAAGAAGTCCTCACGAGATGGGGAATCGCTGGTGGAGCGCGTTCAAACTTAAAAGTCAGACTTTTGGAGGGGAAGGTGCGGCTGTGTCAGGCTTCGGTGAAAGTGGGACAGCGGCAGACGGACCGAGGCGGCACGAGACAGACATGGCGGACAGAGCCACCCAAGACGGCGACGGGATCAGAACTTTTCCCTTCCCGGTCGACCTGAGTGTCGGCGGTGTCGGAATGCAGGTCGGCGCGCTGGGCGCCGGCCGCTACTCGCCGCAGGAGGTGCAGCTCGACCGGGTGCACCGCATCGACTTCCACGTCGTGATGCTCTTCAGCGGCGGTCCCGTGACGCACATGGTGGACTTCGCCGAGTACGAGGTGAAGGCCGGGGACCTGCTGTGGATCCGCCCGGGGCAGGTGCACCGCTTCTCCCGGGCGAGCGAGTACCGCGGAACCGTCCTGGTCATGCAGCCCGGCTTCCTGCCCCGCGCCACCGTCGAGGCCACCGGCCTCTACCGTTACGACCTGCCGCCCCTGCTGCACCCCGACGCCGCCCAGCTGGCCGCCCTGGAGCACTCGCTCGCCCAGCTGAACCGTGAGTACGTCGACACCACCACGCTGCCGCTGAGCCTGCACACCTCGGTACTGCGGCACTCCCTGACGGCGTTCCTGCTGCGCCTGGCCCACCTCGCGGTGAGCTCCGCAGAGGTGGCCCGTGAACAGACCGACACCACCTTCACCCGCTTCCGGGACGCGGTCGAGAAGAGCTTCGCCACCAACCACAGCGTCAGCGCGTACGCCGACGCCCTCGGTTACTCGCGCCGCACCCTGGTGCGCGCCGTGCGCGCCGCCACCGGCGAGACCCCGAAGGGCTTCATCGACAAACGGGTGACCCTGGAGGCCAAGCGGCTGCTGGCCCACACGGAGATGCCCATAGGCCGCATCGGCGCGGCCGTGGGCTTCCCGGATTCCGCCAACTTCTCCAAGTTCTTCCATCAGCACACCGGGACGACTCCGGTGGCGTTCCGGGCGGAACTGCGCTGACGACAAGGACCTGTCCGGTCGATCACGGTGGAGGAAAGCAGCGGTGCCTGTCCGATGCCGGTGAGCGGGGTGTGGTGCGTGCAGCTGCAAGGCGGAGGAGGGCGTCGACGCGATGGGGGTCCCCCCGCTCGAGCGAAGCCGAGAGTGGGGGAGTCGGCAACCGACGACAACGCCGCAGATGTGCGCCCGCCGCGGAGCGGCTGGTGTCACTGCCACCCCGCGTCTCCGCCGTGATCGACCGGACAGGTCTTAGGGGCGGGCCGATGGGCCCGCCCCTTCACTTCTTGCAGACGAGCTCTCGGGTCAGTGGCCGAAGTTGAACCAGTTGACGTTCACGAAGTCGGCCGACTGGCCGCTGGTGAAGGTCAGATAGACGTCGTGGGTGCCGGTGACGCCGGTGATGTTCGCCGGGATCGTCCGCCAGCTCTGCCAGCCACCGGTGTTGGCGAGCGAGAAGCTGCCGACGGGCGTGCTCGTACGGCTGTCCAGGCGCACCTCGACGAGTCCGCTGACCCCGCTCGCGGCGCCGCTCGCGACCCGGCCGACGAACTGCGTGGCCGCAGAGGAGCCGAAGTTGACCCCCCGGTACAGCGCCCAGTCGCCGCCTGCGAGCGAACCGATGTTCTGGCCGCCGCCGGTGTCCGTGGTGGTCTCCGTGATGGTGCCGGACTGGCTGTCGTGCGACTCGGCCTGGATGGCGCTGTAGGCGTCACGGTTGCCGGTCGGAGGTGGCGTGGTACCGCTCCCACCGGCCTGCAGCACCTGGACGTAGTCGACCACCAGCGGGTGGCCGGGAACCGTGCCGCCGTCCGGGCCGCCGCCGTACGCGGCCGGGAAGCCGCCGCCCATCGCGACGTTCAGGATGATGAAGAAGCCGTGGTTGGTGGCGTTGGCCCAGGTCGTCGCGTCGACCTGATTCGCCCTGACCGTGTGGAAGTTGACGCCGTCGAGGTAGAAGCGGATCTCCTCGGGGCTGGTCGACTTGTCCCACTCCATCGCGTACGTGTGGAAGCCGGCCTGGCATGTCGTGCCGGTGCAGGACGTCGAACCGCCGATGCCGGTCGTCTCGTTGCAGGGGCCGCCCGGGCTGGTGCCGCAGTGCATCGTGGCCCACTCGGTGTTGAGGCCCTGGACGTTCTCCAGGATGTCCAGTTCGCCGACGCTCGGCCAGTTCTGGTAGTTGCCGCGGTAGGGCGCGCCCAGCATCCAGAAGGCGGGCCAGTAGCCCTTAGCGGCGGCACCGGTCACGTTCGGCATCTGGATCCGCGACTCGACGCGCAGCTTGCCGCCCGCGGGCGGCTGGAAGTCGGTGCGGTTGGTCTCGATGCGGCCGGAGGTCCAGTTGCCGGAGGCGTCGCGCCGCGGGGTGATCAGCAGGTTGCCGTTGCCGTCCAGCGCGACGTTGTTGGTGCTGGAGGTCATCGTCTCGACCTCGCCCGTGCCCCAGTTGGCGGGGCCGCCCGGGTAGCCGGTGCCGGTGGCGTACTGCCAGTTGGCGGTGGAGACGCCGGATCCGGCTGCCCCGTTGAAGTCGTCGACGAAGACCTGGGACCAGCCGGCCGGGGGGGTGGGCGCGGACGCGTTCGCGGGAAGAGTGGCAGCCGTGGCCGTGACGGCCGCCAGGCTCAGCGTGCCGAGCAGGGCGACGAGCATGCGGCGCAGGGGGCCGCGTCTGACAGGTGTGCCGGATCTCACGGATATGCCGGAAGTGTCACTCATGAGTGCCTCTTCGGGGACGGAGTGGGGGTGCGCGGGTGTGTGAGAGCGCTCTCAACGCAGCTGCGCGGCCAATGTGCTCTCTGTCACTCCGACCGTCAAGAGATAAAGCCGAGAAACTCCGTTCCCTGTACGGGAGTTCAGGCCATGAAGTGGGGGAGTCGGGACAGCCCTTAGAGAGCGCTCCCCGCCTTCCAGTTCGCCCACGACAGGTTCCACCCGTTGAGGCCGTTGGATGCCTCGACGGTCTTCTCGCCCGAGTTCTTCACGATCACCACGTCGCCGAGCATCGAGCTGTTGTAGAACCTGTAGCCCGCCACGGAGCTGTCGTTCGCGCCCTTGGTGTCGTGCAGGCCGATGCAGCCGTGACTGGTGTTGCTGCTGCCGAATATCGAGGTCGAGGCCCAGTAGTTGCCGTGGATGAAGGTGCCGGAGGTGGTCAGGCGCTGGGCGTGCGGGACGTCCTCGATGTCGTACTCATCGCCGAGCCCGACGGTCGAGGACTCCATCCGGGTCTCCTTCAACCGCTCGCTGATCACCATGATCCCGGACCAGGTGGTGTGGTCGGAGTCGCCGCCGGTCACCGGGTAGGTGGCGAGGGTCGAGCCGTCCCGCTCGATCGTCATGGTCTCCTTCGCCAGGTCGACCGTGCTGATCTGGCGGCGGCCGATCTTGAAGGTGACGTCCTTGGACTGCGTCCCGTAGACGCCGTCCGCGCCCTCGACGTCCTTCAGCCGCAGGCTCAACGTGATCTTCGTACCCGCGGCCCAGTACTCCTCGGGCCGGAAGTCGAGGCGGGTGTCGCTGAACCAGTGGCCGACCACCTCGACCGCGGGCTCGGCGGACACCGTGATCGCCTTTTCGACGGCGGCGCGGTCCGTGACGGCATCGGTGAAGTTGATCGACACGGGCATTCCGACGCCGGAAGTCGAATTCGCCTCGGGTGTGAAATAGCCCACGAAGGTCTCTCCGGGCAGCTTCGTGGTGAAGCTCGCGGTCTGCGCGGTTGCCCCCTGTGGTTTCGCCGTGACCGTGTATTTGGTGCCCGAGTACGGATTCTCGGTGGAGGTCCATTTCGTACGGGCGTCATTGAAGGATCCGGCCAGGGTGGAGCCGTCGTTGCCGGTGACCTCGACGGTCGAGAACGTGCCGTCGCTCACGGTGACCTCGACCGGGCTCGTGAAGGCGGCCTTCTTCGTGCCGTCGGCGGGGGTGACGCTGACGGTCGGCTTCTTGACCTTGGCTTTTGTGGCCGCGGCTGCCGTCGTCGCCTGCGCGCTCGTCCCCTCCGAGGCGTCCGCCGTTCCGCTGCAGCCCGTCAGGATGCCGACGGCCGGCACGGCGCTGAGCGCGGCGAGCACCCCTCGACGTGACCACGTCGGGCGCTCGGACCGGTGTGCTGTCTGCTGCTCGGACCGGTTCGAACTTATCGGGACGCTCACGGCACGCCTTTCTTGGATGACCACCACTGGTGGTGCATCTTGCGTCGCCTTCCTGGGTTGGATCTTTGAATTTGAGAGCCTTTTCTGAGATTCCTGTGAGGACACCCTGAGTGAAGGGTTGAATGCGTGATTGTCCCGAATACCGGGAGGGTGACCGGAGCATGACCACGCCGCCCGGCTGAGCAGCCTGTCTCGTACGGGCCCCCGTTCGATCACATGTCGGACACGGGGACCGTCGCGAGCGGAGCCGGTCGGGCAACCTGCGGACATGGGGAGACGCGGGGGATGCGTACTGAACGGCTGTCTGACCGTACTGGTGACGATCCTGGTCCTCGTCTGCGGTGCGGTGGCGTGGGTCATGACGGCACCCGGCCGCTACGAGGACCAGGCGCGCGACCGTATGAAGGACTCCGTGGACGAGTCGAAGGAGCGGCTGTCCCTGGCGGCGGCGGACGGCACGCTGCTCGGTTCCGAGATCGCCCGGTCCGTCCGGAGCACGGGCCAGGCGATGCCGCCCGACGTCCGCAGAAACGGGCGGCACATCACGGTCACCACGGAGTTCATGGGGCTCGGGCCCGGTCTGTTCGGCGCCACTTCCGTCACGGGCTGCTACCGCTTCGAGATCGTCGCGCGATCCGTCTCCGTCGAGCGGATCCCCGGGGAGAGGTGCTTCGATCTGCCCCGGTACCGGTACCGGAAGCCGTCGGTGGTTGCCGTGGACGTGGTCGCGGAACTGCGACCGCTGCTGGCCCGGGGCGGGCTGGCGGCCGTCCAGGGGGCCGAGGTCTGGCACACCACCGAACTCAAGGTCGAGGACTGGGAAATGACACAGAGTCAACTGACCTACCTCGTCTGGATACGCGGCGCCATGGCAACCAGTACCTGCTACGAGTTCCATGCGACGGAGAAGCCCCGCACCCTCACCGCCAGGGAACTGAAGACGGAGGGCTGTTACGGCCTGCAGCGCGCCCGGGAGGCGGCGGTGACAGCGGCCGAACGCACCGAACTCGAAGCGAGCGCTACGAAGATCGAGCACCGGCTGGCGGGCGCGCTCACCGATGGCAGGCTCACGGACGGCGAGACGCGACGGGCGTTCGCGCTGCCGACCAGGGACGCGATGGGGCAGCCCGCACCGGGCCGACCGGTCGCCGTGGCCGTCGGCACGGAGCGGTCACCGTCCGAGGTGATCATCGTCGCCAAGGTCAATCCCCTGTCGAACACGTCGTCGGCCCTGGGCTGCTATCAGTTCCGTGCCCACCTCACGACCCAGTCCGTCACCCGCCGTGCGGCGGGGACGGACTGCCTTCTCCAGCGGACTCAGTGACTGGTACTGGTCAACTGCGGCTGCGGCGGCGCCTCCTCGTGCAGCCCGAACCGGTCGTGGGCCCGCCGCAGCGGCCCCGGTGCCCACCACGCCCGCCGCCCGAGCAGTGCCATCGTCGCCGGTACGAGCAGCATCCGGACGACGGTCGCGTCGATCAGGACGGCCAGGGTCAGTCCGAGGCCGATCTGCAGGATCGGTGAGAAGCCGCCCGTCATGAAGGCGCCGAAGACGACGGCGAGGAGCAGGGCGGCACAGGTGACCACGCGACCGGAGCGGCGCAGACCGGTCACCACGGCCTCCCGGTCGTCACCGGACCGGCGTCGGGCCTCGCGCATCCGGGCCAGGATGAACAGCTCGTAGTCCATGGCCAGTCCGAACGCGATCGCGATGATCAGCGGCGGCGCGGTCAGGCTCAGCGCGCCCAGTTCCTGGGAGCCCAGGAGTCCGGCCAGATGGCCGTCCTGGAAGACCCACACCACCACACCGAGGGCGGCGCCCAGGCTGAGCAGGGTGGTCGCGATGGTGCGCAGCGGGATCAGCACCGAGCCGGTGAAGGCGAACAGCAGGGCGAAGATGCCGGCCAGGACGGTCACGGCCGCCCAGGGCGCCCGGTCGGAGAGCATGTCCCGGAAGTCGACCAGCCGGGCCGCGTTGCCGGTGACCTCGACCGGCTCGTCGCCGCGCAGGTCCCGCACCTGCTTGACCAGGTCGGTGGCCGCCCTGCCGTCGACGCTGCCGGACGGCTGGATCTCGACCACCGTGGTGCCGCCCGGCAGGTCGCGGGACTCGGCGGTCGGGGACAGAGCGCGGATGCGGTCGGCGGTCGCGGCGTCGGCGCCCGGCTTCAGGACCACGGTCACCGGTGAAACGCCGGTGCCCGGCGGGAAGTGCGCGTCGACACTGTCGTACAACTGCCGTGCCTCCGTGCTCGACGGCAGCTGTTCGGCGCCCCCGATGTTGATCTTCATGCCGGTGATGGGCAGAGCGAGCACGAGGAGCACGGGGACGACCACGGCCACGACCGCGATGCGTCGGCGCGCCGCGCAGCGGGCCAGGCGGGCGAAGAGGCGGCCCTCCTCGCCCTCCGACCCGGTCTTCGACGGGGCGATCCTCCCGCCGAAGCGGGTCAGCAGCGCGGGGAGCAGCGTGAGCGCGGCGAGCATGTCGATGAGCACGACGGCGGCCACGGCCAGGCCCATGCTGCGCAGGAAGACGCTCGGGAAGACCAGCAGCCCGGTCAGGCTGACGGCCACGGTGAGCCCGGAGAACAATATGGTCCGGCCGGCCTGCGCGACCGTGCGCTGCACGGCCTCCACGACGTCCTCGGTGTACCGCCGCTCCTCACGGAAGCGGACCAGCAGCAACAGGGCGTAGTCCACGGCGAGTCCGAGCCCCAGCATCGTGGTGACCTGGATCGCGTACACGGAGATGTCGGTGACCGAGCTGAAGACGAACAGCGCCAGGAACGCGCCGGCGATCCCGCTGACGGCGACCAGCAGGGGCAGCGCCGCCGCGCGCAGTCCGCCGAAGATGACGAGCAGCAGCGCCAGCACAACCGGCAGCGAGATCAACTCGGCGTTCTTGACGTCCTCCTGAGCCCGCTCGCCCAGCTGCGTGCCGAGCAACGGGCCGCCGCTGACATGGACTTCGGGTGCGTCGATCTGCTTGATGCGGGCGGCCGCGTCGTCTACCGCCCGTTCCTCGACGTCGTCGTCCAGGCCGCCCTGGAGGGTGACGGAGACCAGCAGGGCCCGCCCGTCCGCGGCGACGAGGCCGCGGGTCGCGTACGGGTCCGGGACCGCGGCGACACCGGCGATGTTCCGCACGTCCGCCACGGCCCGCTCGACCTGGGTGCGCAGTGCGGGGTCGGAGACGGTGACGCCCTCGACGACGGCGGTGATGGAGTCGCCGGTCGGGTCGGCGTCGTCGAGGTACTGCGCGGCCCGTTCGGACTCGGTGCCCGGGACTTCGGGCACGTTGTCGGAGAGCCGCGCGAAGACGCCCGTCCCGAGCCCGAAGCCGAGCAGCAGGAAGAGCACCCACAAGAGGATGACGGTCAGCGGGCGGCGGGTGGACGCCCGGGCGAGTGTGGACAGCACGGTCACTCCTGGCGAGTCGTCGGTTGACATCACCACTCAGGCTCGTACCGGCGGGGGTGCCACCGGATCGCCGGGAGGAGTGGTTTCCGGGCGTCCGTCGTACGGGGGACACCCGGCCGCGTCTCACTCGCTAGAGGGAGCCGGGCGTCACCAGCCCCGTCTCGTACGCGCAGATCACCGCCTGCACCCGGTCCCTGAGGCCCAGCTTGCTGAGCACATTGCTGACATGGGTCTTGACGGTGTGCTCGCTCACGAAGAGGGTCGTGGCGATCTCGGCGTTGGACAGCCCGCGGGCGAGCAGTCCGAGGGTCTCCTCCTCGCGCGCGGTGAGCATCCAGCCGTCGGGGCGTGACCTGGGTCGCCGCCTCCTCGCGGCGGCGGCGCACGATGTCGGCGACCAGCCGCCGTGTCACCGTCGGCGCGAGCAGCGAGTCGCCGGCCGCGACCACCCGCACGGCGTGCACGAGGTCGTCACGGCGTACGTCCTTGAGGAGGAAGCCGCTGGCGCCCGCGTACAGCGCGTCGTACACGTACTCGTCGAGGTCGAACGTGGTCAGCATGACGACCTTGCAGCTGGACTGCGCGCACACCTGCCGGGCCGCCTCCAGACCGTCCATGACCGGCATCCGGATGTCGAGCAGCAGTATGTCGGGCGCGTGCCGGTGCACCGCGGCCACCGCCTCGGCGCCGTCCCCGGCCTCGGCGACGACCTCGATGTCCTGCTGCGCCTCCAGGATCATGCTGAAGCCGCTGCGGACCAGTTCCTGGTCGTCGGCGACGACCACGCGGATACTCACCCCAGGGCCGCCTGCCGGTCGGCGGCGACGGGCAGGCGTACGACGACTTGGAAGCCACCTCCGGGACCGGGCCCGGTCCGCGCGCTGCCTCCGCAGGCGGTGGCCCGCTCCCGGATGCCGATGAGTCCGTGCCCCTCGCGCGTGTTTGCCGGGCCGCCGCCGTCGTCCGTCACCGTGAGCGTCAATTCGGCCTCCGTCCAGTCGAGTTCGACGGTCGCGGAGGTAGCGTACGCGTGCTTGACCGTGTTGGTGAGGGCCTCCTGGACCACGCGGTAGGCGGCGACCTCGGTGTCCGGGTGCAGTGGGCGCGGCTCTCCCGCCGTCGCCAACTCGACGCGCAGTCCGGTGGATTCATGGACCTGCCGGACCAGCGAGGGCAGCGCGGCGACGCCCGGCTGCGGCAGCCGCCGCGAAGTGCCGTCCCTCTGCTCCTCCTTGAGCACTCCGAGCAGACGCCGCAGCTGCGTCATCGCATCCCGTCCGGCCCCCGCGATCGCGTCGAACGCGGCCTCCGCGCGCGCCGGGTCGCTGCGTACCACCACCGGTCCGGCCTCGGCCTGTACCACCATCAGGCTCACCGCGTGACCAAGGATGTCGTGCATGTCCCGGGCGATCCGGGCCCGTTCGCGGTCCGCCGCCCGCGCGGTCTCCGCGGCGTGCTCCCGCTCCAGCCGCCTGGCCCGGTCCTCCAGCTCCGCGGTGTAGGCGCGCTGGATGCGGGCGAGCATCCCGAACCCGTACGCGCAGACGACGCTCAGCAGTTGGAAGGCGTACTCGAAGGGCAGCGGTTCGTCCTTGAGCTGCATGGTGAAGGAGACGCCGATCAGCCAGCCGACCAGCATGAAGCGCCGCTGCAAGGGCGGAGACGCGGCGGCCAGGGTGTAGAGGACGACCAGACCGCCGTACATCACCTCCGGCGGCGGCGCGTGGTGGAGGGCCATCGCGGGCGTGGCCACCGACACGAGGCACGCGGTCAGGAACGGCGCCCGGCGCCGCCACACCAGCGGGATTGCCGTGCCGGCCCCCAGCAGGAAGCCCTGCCAGGTCAGCGGGTCGTCGCCCTCGTCGGGGAAGATCCACTGCAGCGAGGTGGCGAACAGCACCAGCGCGGCGAGCGCCGTGTCGACGACGTACGGATTCGTCGTGCGCAGCCGCGCGAGGACGGACGCGATCCGGGACTGGACGGCCATGGGCGGCGGCGGGGTCGGTACGGGCGGCGGCGGGGGCGGGACGGGGGGCATGGGCGGCTCCTCGGGGCAAGGGCCGTTCCAGTATCGCGACGGCCGTACCGCCCGGGCCTCACCGGTGAGAGGGATATCGCGACCCCGTTCGTGATCATTCCGATGTCACCTGTGCATGGTCTTGGGCGGGCCGGGCGGCGGCGAGGTCGTGGCTCGCCCCCTACGCGCCGAACGGCTGGCGCGTGCGCGCGCTGAACGCGGTCACCGCCGACCGCCTCGGTGCGGGCGAGGGCCACACGGCCCGCTGGACGGTCACCCGAGGACAGGACAGGACAGGGACGCCGCCACGCTCGTCTGCCGGGGCACCGCACGCCACGCGGACGACACCGTGACGTACACGGCCCGGACGACGCTGCGCTGACGCCCCACCGCGGTCAACGCGGCTCCGGCTGCCACCCCAGCGCTCGTGAGATGCCGCGCGCCGCGAGCCGCACCGCGGGTATCAACGCCGGTACTTGAGCGTCGGCCTGCGGCACGACGACCGACACGGCGGCGGCCACCGAACCGCCCGCCCCGCGCACCGCAGCGGCCACCGACAGAGCGTCGTCCGTGACCTGACGGCTGCTCACCGCCACGCCGGTGCGTCGCACTTCGGCCAGTGCCCGGCGCAACCGCGCGGGATCGGTGATCGTGTACGGAGTGAAGGAAGTCAACGGGCTCTCGCAGTACTGCTCCTGGGACTCGAGGTCCCCGTGCGCCAGCAGCGCGAGGCCGACCCCGGTGGCGTGCAGCGGCCAGCGCGCGCCGATGCGGATGTGCACGCCGACCGCCGAACGCCCCGAGATCCACTCGATGTAGACGACCTCGGAGCCGTCGCGGACCGCCAACTGCACGTTCTCGTGCGTGGCTTCGTACAGGTCCTCCAGATACGGCAGCGCGATCTGCCGCAGGGCCAGTCCGCGGGGCGCGAGCGCGGCGACCTCCCAGAGGCGCAGGCCCACGTGGTAGACGCCGTCCCCGTCCCGCTCCAGCGCGCCCCACTCGGTGAGGGCGCCGACGAGCCGGTGCGCGGTGGTCAGGGTGAGTCCGGCGCGGCGGCTGATGTCCGTCAGGCACAGCGCCGGGTGCTGGTGGTCGAAGGCGGCGAGCACGGCGAGGAGACGGCCGGGTGCGGACACCGCGGTCATGACTCGAGTTCGGCTTCCGCGACCCGTTTCAGCAGGGCGTGCAGGGTGGCCCGCTCGGCGGGGTCGAGGGGCCGGAGCAGGTCGTTCGTGACGCGCAGGCCCGCCTCGTCGGTGTCCCGCAGGAAGGCCCGGCCGTGCTCGGTGAGTACGACGATCCGGCTGCGGCGGTCGTCGGGGGAGGGGCGGCGCTCGGCGAAACGGAGCTTCTCCAGGTCGTCGACGAGCCCGACGATCGCGCTCGGGTCGTAGCCGAGCCGCGCGCTCAGCTCCCGCTGGAGTACGCCCTCGGAGGTGGCCAGGAAGCGCAGCACCGCGTAGTGGCGCAGCCGGAGCCCCGACTCCTGCAGGAACGTGTTGAACAACTGCCCTGAACGCAGCCCCAGTCGGTACAGCAGATAGCCGCTGTCCGCGTGCAGTCCGCGCATCCACGGCTCCTCGGCGTCGATCGGGGCGGGCGTGGTGGCCGGACGGGTGGCGTGTTGCTGGCCTGCGATGACGGGCTCCCTGGGCCGGGCCCCGGGCGGGGCGGTTCGTGCGTACTCCGCACAGCATGACGCCGTACTCAGCACAGCATGACGCACGGATCCGACGGCAACAACTATTGACGTCAACAATTATTGCTCTTAGCTTCGATCTCGTGGCCGCACCTCCAGCCATAGCACCTTCAGCAGCCGCACCCCCATGTGAAGGGACCCCTCGTGCCCAGCATCGATCTCACCGGCAAGGTTGCCGTCGTCACCGGCAGTGGCCGTGGCCTCGGCCTGGCCTACGCACACGCCCTCGCGGCCGTCGGCGCCTGCGTGGTCGTCAACGACGTCGACGAGGCCGTGGCCGGGCAGGCCGTGAAGTCCATCACCGAGGCGGGCGGCAAGGCCGTGGCCGAGGTGGTCGCGGTCGGTACGTCCGAGGCGGCCGAGCGCTTGGTCGCCCGCGCGGTCGAGGAGTTCGGACGGCTCGACATCCTGGTCACCAACGCGGGCATCCTGCGCGACAAGGTCCTGTGGAAGATGACCGACGACGACTTCGACGCGGTGATCACCACCCACCTCAAGGGCACCTTCACCTGCGCCCGCGCCGCCGCTGTCCGTATGCGCGAGCAGGGCGAAGGCGGCAGCCTGATCCTGGTCGGCTCGCCGGCCGGACAGCGCGGAAACTTCGGCCAGACGAACTACTCCGCCGCGAAGGCGGGCATCGCCGCCATGGCCCGTACCTGGTCGATGGAACTGGGCCGCGCGGGCATCACCGTCAACGCGATCGTGCCGGTCGCGGCCACCGCGATGACCGAGACCATCCCCGCCTTCGCGCCCTACGTCCAGGCCATGAAGCGGGGTGAGCCGCTGCCCGACTTCCTCCGCAAGGGCGAGGGCTTCGGCACCCCCGAGGACTGCGCCGCCCTCGTCCCCTTCCTCGCCTCCGACGCCGCCCGCGGGATCACCGGCCAGGCCATCGGCATCGGCGGCGACAAGGTGGCACTCTGGTCCCATCCGCAGGAGATCAGGGCGGCGTACGCGGACGGAGGCTGGACCCCCGACACCCTCGCCGACGCCTGGGCCACCTCGGTCGGCGCCGAACCGCAGACCGTCGGCATCCCCGCGCCGAAGCTTCCGGAGGCGTGATGGACCCCAGCGAACTCGTCATGGACGTGAACGAACTCGTCGCGATCGACGTCCACACCCACGCGGAAGTGTCGTCGAAGGGCCACTCCTCGCTCGACGAGGACCTGCACGACGCCTCCAGCGCCTACTTCAAGGTGGAGGGCAAGCGGAAGCCCACCCTGGAGGAGACGGCCGCCTACTACCGCGCGCGGAAGATGGCCGCGGTGATCTTCACGGTGGACGCCGAGTCCGCCACCGGCACCGAGCCCGTCCCGAACGAGGAGGTCGCCGAGGCCGCCGCGGCCAACCCGGACGTGCTGATCCCCTTCGCCTCCATCGACCCCTTCCGCGGCAAGGCGGGCGTCAAGCAGGCCCGGCGGCTCGTCGAGGAGTACGGGGTGAAGGGATTCAAGTTCCATCCCAGCATCCAGGGCTTCTTCCCCAACGACAGGTCGGTGGCGTACGACCTGTACGAGGTGATCGAGGAGAGCGGCACGATCGCGCTGTTCCACACCGGCCAGACCGGCATCGGGGCCGGGGTTCCGGGCGGCGGGGGCATCCGCCTGAAGTACTCGAACCCCCTGCACGTCGACGACGTCGCCGCCGACTTTCCGCATCTGAAGATCATCCTGGCGCATCCGTCGTTCCCCTGGCAGGACGAGGCACTGGCCGTCGCCACGCACAAGCCGGGCGTGCACATCGATCTGTCCGGCTGGTCGCCCAAGTACTTCCCGCCGCAGCTCGTGCACTACGCCAACACGCTGCTCAAGGACAAGGTGCTGTTCGGCTCCGACTATCCCGTCCTCACTCCGGACCGCTGGCTCGCCGACTTCGAGAAGCTGTCCATCAAGGAGGAGGTCAAGCCGAAGATCCTCAAGGACAACGCCGCCCGTCTGCTCGGGCTGACACCGTAAGGGGCCGGACATGCGCAATGAGGGACTGGGGTCATGGCCCGCACGCCGGGCCCGCAAGACCCCGCACCGCACCGCCCTGATCCACGGCGGCACCGGCGTCACCTACGCCGAGCTGTATCTGCGCACCACCCGCCTCGCACACGCCCTGCGCGCTCTGGGGCTGCGCCGCGGCGACCGCATCGCCTATCTCGGCCCCAACCACCCCTCTTACCTCGAAACCCTCTTCGCGGCGGGCACGCTGGGCGCGGTGTTCGTGCCGCTCAACCCCCGTCTCGCCGGACCGGAGATCGCCCACCAGCTCAGCGACTCCGGCGCCAAGGCCCTCGTGTACGCCCCGTCGCCGGCCGGGCTCGTCGCGGGGCTGCCGGGCACCGTCGACGTCCGGACGTACGTCGAAGTCGGCGCCCAGTACGAGGAGTTGATCGACCAAGCCGTCGACGAACCGATCGACCAGCCCGTCAGTGCCGACGACACCTGCATCATCATGTACACCTCGGGCACGACGGGCCGCCCCAAGGGTGCGATGCTCACGCACGGCAATCTGACCTGGAACGCGATCAACGTCCTCGTCGACACCGACCTGATCGCCGACGAACGCGCCCTGGTCTGCGCCCCGTTGTTCCACACGGCCGGGCTGAACATGCTCACCCTGCCGGTCCTGCTCAAGGGCGGCACCTGTGTCCTGGTCGAGTCCTTCGACCCGGCGGCCACCCTCGACCTGATCGAACGGCACCGGATCACCTTCATGTTCGGTGTGCCGACCATGTTCGACCAGGTGGCCCGCCATCCTCGCTGGGCCGACGCCGACCTCTCCTCGCTGCGCATCCTCACCTGCGGCGGTTCCCCCGTGCCGTCCCCGCTGATAGCCGCCTACCAGGAGCGCGGCCTCACCTTTCTCCAGGGCTACGGCATGACCGAGGCCGCGCCCGGCACTCTCTTCCTGGACGCGGAACACGCGGTCGCCAAGGCGGGGTCGGCGGGCGTGCCGCACTTCTTCAGCGACGTACGGGTCGTGCGGCCCGACTTCACGCCGGCCGAGGTCGGGGAGACGGGCGAGGTGGTCGTGCGCGGGCCGCACGTCATGCCCGGGTACTGGGGGCTGCCCGAGGAGACGGCCGCCGTGTTCGCCGACGGCTGGTTCCGCAGCGGGGACGCGGCCAAGGTCGACGAGGACGGCTATGTCTTCATCGTCGACCGCATCAAGGACATGATTATCTCGGGCGGCGAGAACATCTATCCCGCCGAGATCGAGGACCTGCTCCTCGCCCACCCCGACATCGTCGAGTGTGCGGTCATCGGCGTCGCCGACGACAAGTGGGGCGAGGTGCCGCGCGCGGTCGTGGTCGCCCGCGAGGGCGCCGACCTCGATCCCGAAGAGGTCCTGGCGTCCCTGGCCGGACGCCTTGCCAAGTACAAGATCCCGAAGTCGGTGGTCGTCGCGGACGAACTCCCGCGCACCGCCTCCGGGAAGCTCCTCAAGGCCCGTGTCCGCACCCGCTTCGGCACCAACTCATCGACAGGGAACACCATATGAGCATCACCGTGAACGGCCTCGACGAGCTGAAGAAGCTCGCTGGCGGCGACCTCGGCAGCAGCGAGTGGATCGAGGTCACCCAGGAGCGGATCGACACCTTCGCCGACGCGACCGGCGACCACCAGTGGATCCACGTCGACCCGGAGAAGGCCGCGGCGGGCCCCTTTGGCGCGCCCATCGCGCACGGCTATCTCACCCTCTCCCTCTTCATCCCGCTCTTCACCGAGCTGCTGGAGGTCGAGGGCGTGTCCACGAAGGTCAACTACGGTCTGAACAAGGTGCGTTTCCCCTCCCCGGTGAAGGTCGGCTCACGCATCCGGCTGGTCGCGAAGCTCGCCTCGGTCGAGGACGTGCCGGGCGGGGTGCAGATCGCCGTCGACGGGACGATAGAGATCGACGGCGGCAACAAGCCCGCCGCCGTCCTCCAGAGCCTGTCCCGCTTCTACGTCTGACGGCACGAGTGGACGCTCGTGGGGCGGTCGGCCGGCGCAGGAAACTGACGTCCCATCAAGCGCCTTCCACATCGACGAATACCGGGTTGGCATAGAACCACGTGTCGACCCACGGGTCACCGTCTCCGGGGACGTGCGGGATCGGGCCGTGGGGGTCGATCGAGGCGCCGAGGTAGCCCGCGCCATGGCGGTTGCCGTCGCTGCCGCGCAGCCGGACGTAGAAGGACTCGTCGCCGGCGATCAGCGGGATGCGCAGGGTGTACGTGCCCTTCCGGCCGGTCACGTCCAGCGCGCGAACGACCTTGGTGTCGGGCGCCCGCCAGTCGTCGCGGTCGGCCACCGGGCCGCGCACCGCGCCGCGGATCACGTCGACATGGGCCAACTCGGGCAGGATCCCCTGGGGGTTGGGGCGCGAGGCGGTCGTCACGGTGACCGACAGGGTGAGCCGGTCGCCCTTGCGGGCGCGCAGCCGGCCGCCCAGGGTGACGCCCGCGCCGTGGTCGCGATCCCGCTTCAGCCGGACGTCGAGGCCGTCGAGCAGATGCCCGTGGTCCAGCCAGACACGCCCCGCACGCAGACCGGCCATCACGGCGCGGTAGCCGTAGCGGGTCACGCCGACGTGGGTGCGGCTGAACTGGCCGGGCCAGAAGTCGCTGCCGGGCTGCGGGGTGTCGGTGTCGACCGGGTCCGGCAGCCTGCCGGTGCTGTCGAAGTTCTGCCCGGGTGCCCAGTCGCCGTTCTTCCACGTGTCGAACACGATCCGGTGGGCGTCCGAGTTGGTCGTGACCGAGAACATCCTGCCCTCGGCGAGCATCGCGTCCCACAGGCCCCCGACGGTCGCGGTCGCCCAGTCGAAGCCGCCGTACGTGAGGTAGGCGTCCGCCGGGTAACCGGACCAGGACTGGGCCGACGGCTTGTTCTCGTACTCGCCGCGCATGGACGTCGAGCCGCGCCAGCCGGGGATGGCCGCGCCCTGTGCGCCCGGCGCGCCCTCCATGCCGATCATGATCTCGGGGGCCGCGTCACGCCAGCCCCGCATCTCGTGCGGGGAGTCGATGCCCAGGCGCATGGGGTGGTTGGCGAGGACCAGCACGTCGTCGACGTAGCCGGTGCGGCGTTGTTCGGCCAGCCACTGGATGGCCTTGACCGCGTGTGCCTCGTTGCGGGCCGTGTCGGCGTTGCCGGCGGCGCCTTCGGTGTAGGCGAGCAGCTTGCCGTCGTAGGCGCTCTCGAACCGGGTGAGCAGGTCCACCTCGTGCGGTCCGGGCGCGGCGAAGACGGTGGCGTGCTCGGCGGCGGGGATGTACCACTCCAGGCCCTGGAAGATCAGCTGGCGCGGGTTGTCGGCACGCGCCTTGAGTATCTCGGCGTGCTCCAGCGGGGCGCCGTACGCGGCGTGCCCGAAGTTGGAGTGCTCGGTGAACACCATCCAGTCGAGGCCGTACTCGGCGCCGGCGGCGGCCAGTTGGGAGAACGTGTACTTCGCGTCGTGGCTGTACACGGTGTGGATGTGGTGGTCGCCGACGAGATAGGCGAGACGCGGGTCGTTGCCGCCGAGACCCCGGCCCTTGGCGGCCGCGGGGGTGGTCAGCGAACCGGCCGCGAAGGCGGCGCCGAACAGGCCGGCGCTGCGCAGGAGATGACGTCTGGAGACGCCCTGTGGATCGAGGCGGGCGGGGGAGACGGACGGGTCGGCCCAGGCGGGCAGGTGCTGCTCGGACATGCGGGACTTCTCCCTCGGGGAGTCAGAAGGCAAGAAGGCGGGGAGTGGGGAAGGGACCGCGGCTCAGTGGTTCATGAACCGGGAGACGGGCAGAGCCCGTTCGGCGATCCGAACGTCTCCGAGCCGGCCGTGCAGAATCTGGTCGATCTTCCCCGCGTACTCGTAGCCGCCGAGCAGCCAGGGCAGCCCCAGTGAGGTGAGGCCGACGGCGGAGGCGTGCGGATTGCGGGCGACCGGGCAGCCTTGGACGTACATCGTGGTGTGCGAGCCGTCGTTGACGACGGCGACGTGCCACCACGCCTCCCGTGCCGTCTCGTCGCCCCAGTTGGTGACGATGCCCTGCTGGTCGAGCGGCCGGGCGGCCCACTGCGGGCCGGGCCCCTCGGAGAGGGAGAGCGTGGCGAGCGGCTCGTCCGGGTCGCCTTCGGTCTTGCCCGCGCCGCCGCCCGTACCGGTGCGGCTGATGAGCGAGGCCCAGGCGTCGCGCGAAGGGTTCCAGTCGGCGGGAAGCTGGTAGAAGGCCTCGATGGTGTAACCGCGCTTGAACGTCGCCGAGTTGAGGGGAGCGCCGTCGATCGTCCGCAGATACGCGCCCTTCAGCGGAGGCTTGCCGCCCTGGAAGACGAGGCTGCCGTGGCCCGGCTGGTCCGGGTGGTGGGCCGACGACCAGGTGAGGGCGCCGTCGGAGACCTTGACCACGGTCAGGTCGTTGCCCCGCCCCGACAGGTCACGGATCGTGCCGTCGACCGCCGTGCCGTCCTCGTGTCCGTCGAAACGCCAGTAGGCGACCGTGCCGCGCACCAGCATGTCCGACGCGGGTCGCGACGGGCGCGGGGGCACGGGGGCGAAGCCCGAGAAGCGCTCTTCGAAGTCGACGGCGACCGAGAACCGGTCGGCGTCGCCGCTGAGTTCGATCTCCTGCCGCTCCAGCTCGTTGAGCCCCTCGGCCGCCCGGCCCAGGATCCACGGCGAGACGGTCTCGACGTCGATGGTGTTGCGGTCGAGGTCGAAGCGGTAGAGGCGGATCATCGCCGCGCCGCCGTAGTAACGGTTCTGATAGTTCGTCAAGTGGAGGTGGACGTCGTTCCCGGCCACGTTCTCGCGGGTGGCGCGGGCGGCGGGCCAGTAATGACCGTTCAGGGTCAGGAAGATCTGGTCGTGTTCGCGGATCAGACCGTCCCAGAGCTGCTGCCCGTACGAGGAGAGGGTGTCGTCGTCGACGACCAGCTCGTGCGTCGTGAGGATGACGGGAGTCTTCGGGTGCTGGGCGATGACGTCCTTCGCCCACGCGTACCCCTGTGCCGAAAGCCGCCAGTCCAGCGCGAGGACGAGCCATTCCCGACCCGCCGCCGTGAACACGTGGAAGGTGTTGTAGCCGTCCGGGGAGGCGCCGCCGAAGGTGCGCCTGCCCTGGAAGCGCTGCGGCCCGAAGGCGTCCAGGTACGGGGTCGAACCTCGCTGGTCGGTCGTGGACGACCTGATGTCGTGGTTGCCCGCCAGCACGCTGTAGCCCACGCCGCGCCGGTCGAGGAGCTCGAACGCCTCGCCCGCCGCCGCGAATTCGGCCTGCGTGCCGTTCTCGGTGATGTCGCCCAGGTGCGAGAGGAAGACGATGTTCTCGTCCTTCCCGTGCTCCAGGAGGTAGCGCAGGGAGGCCTCGATCGGCGCCGGGTTGATGCTCGGCCCGTCGAAGAGGTACTGCGTGTCGGGCATCACGGCGAGCGTGAACCGGCGGCTGTCGGGGTCGGGCCGCCACCGCGCACCCGTCACCGCAGCCGAGGCGGGCGCGGCCTGCGCGGTGGCCGTCGGCAGGGTGGCCGCCGTGGCCGCCGCGCCTATCAGCGCCGTGGCCCGAAGGAAGCTGCGTCTGCCGGCGTCGGCCTGCTCGGCCTCCGCCGCCTGGTCATGCGAAGTACACACGTCTGCTCCATGAAGGTGCGTAAGACCGACCGGCAATGGGAGGGCGGCGTCGCGGGGTCCGGCACGCACATCTGCCGCGTTGTCGTCGGTCGCGATGGCTCCGCCATCACTCCCTCCT